>CARBKU010000173.1 GCA_948946035.1 uncultured Clostridia bacterium | reverse complement strand
TTATGCGAAATTGATAGAAGCATGGTTTTGAACGTGAAAGAGGCTCATTTTATGGAATTAGAATTACTTAATATTTGTAAGGCAGCCGAGAATTTGAATAAATATTTATATAACAAACATTTGAACCTTATAACATATAGATAAACTGTAAATTGTAACAATCATCTTCATTCCAATGTCAATTTTATTATTATAGTAGTTGATATAAAAGAAAAAATCATATATAATAAAAATGGAATATAAGAGAGGTGCAAATAAATGGAAAACACAAAAAACAGAAAAAATAAAATAATAGATTTTATAATACTAATCATTTTACTTACAGCCTTATTTTTTGCATATCAATACTATCAAAAAAACAACTTTAATGAATATGTAAGAAGCGAATCAAATCCATACACATCAAAATTTATAAGAGATAAAGAAGAAAAATATTCAAAAAAAGCAAGTTATAAAATAGAATCAGAAATATATAATGATGCAATGTTCTATAAAACAATAAATGTAGAAAAAAATACACCATATAAAGTAGCATGTATGGTCAAAACAAAAGAAATAGAATCAGAAGTAGAAAACTCAGGGATAGGAGCCCAGATTTCAATTGAAGGAACAACAGAAAGAAGTATAGCAATTTCTGGAACAGAAGATTGGCAAAAAATAGAATTAATATTCAACTCAAAAAATAGAGAAACAATAAATTTAGGATTTAGGTTAGGAGGATATTTAGGAGAAGCAAAAGGAGAGGCATGGTTTTCAGATTTTACATTTGAGCAAGGAGATACAAATAATGACAATGAGTGGAAATTTGCATGTTTTATATTTGAAACAACAGATGTAACAATAGGAGAAAACAAAATAAAACTAAATGTAACAGAAACAGACTTAAATGATATAACAGATACAATAAATAGATTTGAAAGTTCATGTAGTCAATTATCAGAGGGGAAAATGACAGCAAAATGTAATATATTTAAATCTAATACTCCTATAACAAAATTATCATATGACCAAGAATTTGGATATTATGTTGCACCAGAAGATATAGAAGAACAAATTAAAGAAGTTGTTCAAAGCAATGACTTTGACCATATTTTTATAGTATTAAAACTTCGGAGACGAAGAACATGAAGATGACATACAAGTAAATGATTGGATTGGACTTCGGTTCAATGGATTATTATGGAATTGGATTTTCTAATATTAGATTACCAAACAGTTCAAAAAGTTATATATATAAATATAATACAAGATTAAATACCTTTCCAGAAGAAGTTTTATTGCATGAATTTTTACATTCATTAGAAAGAACAGCAAAAGAATATGGCTATGAAAGACCAGAATTACATGACTATTCAAAATATGGATACAAAAATGAAATATTAACAGGTCAAAAGAAATGGTACACAGATTATATGAATAAAAATATATCAACAAGTAATGGGAAAATAGGATTACCAGAGCAAATATTTACATTAAAACCAGCAAAAAATAGTAATTTTAAAAATTCACAACTAATAAATGAATTTAAGCAACCACAAAACATATTAGAAGAAATAACAGAAATGGTTAGCAATGTTATAAAAAAATTTACTTTAAAATAAACATTTAAAATATAAAAATACAAGGAGAATTAATATAAGTGAAAGTATCAGAATTTAATTACGAATTACCAGAAGAGCTAATTGCACAAACACCAATAGAAAAAAGAGACGAATCAAGATTAATGGTATTGAACAAAAAACAGCAAACTATAGAGCACAAAGTATTTAAAGATATAATAGAATACCTAAAACCAGGAGATGTTTTAGTAAGAAATAATACAAAAGTAATACCTGCAAGAATATATGGAAAAAAAGAAACAGGAGCAAATGTGGAATTTTTATTACTAAAAAATATTGAAGGAGATATTTGGGAAACAATAGTTAGACCTGGAAACAAGCTACATGTTGGAACAAAAGTAACATTTGGAGAAGGAATGTTACAAGCAGAAATATTAGAAATAATGCTAGGAGGAACAAGGAAAGTGAAATTTTACTATAAGGGTATATTTAACGAAATACTAGACAAAATAGGTTTAATGCCTTTGCCACCATATATACATGAAGAACTAAAAGAAAAAGATAGATACCAAACAATATATGCAAAACATGAAGGGTCAGCAGCAGCACCAACAGCAGGACTACATTTTACACCAGAATTAATAGAAAAACTACAAAAAAAAGGAATAGAAATAGCAAATGTAACACTACATGTAGGAATAGGTACATTTAGACCAGTAAAAGAAGAAACAGTAGAAGCACACGAAATGCACACAGAGCACTTTTACATTAAACCAGAAGACTGTGAAATAATAAATAAAGCAAAAAAAGAAGGAAGAAGAATAATAGCAGTTCGGCACAACATCATGTAGAGTATTAGAATCAATAGCAGACGAAAAAACAGGAATGTTAGAGCCACAAGAAAGTGACACAAAAATATTTATATATCCAGGATATAAATTCAAATGTATAGATGGATTAATAACAAACTTTCACTTACCACAATCTACATTATTAATGCTTGTATCAGCACTAGCTGGAAAAGACTATATAATGAATGCGTACGAAGAAGCGGTAAAAGAGAAATATAGATTTTTTAGTTTTGGAGATGCAATGATAATTTTGGGGACAGAGGAAAAAATCATCGTTTCTTAAAAGAAAGCAAAAATTAAAGAAATAGATAAGATAGTAAGAAAGGTAGGAAAATAAAATGCCAGCAGTAAAATATGAACTAATACATGAATGCAAACAAACAGGAGCAAGAAGAGGAGTAATTCATACACCACATGGAGATATACAAACACCAGTATTTATGCCAGTAGGAACGCAAGCAACAGTAAAATCGATGACTCCAGAAGAATTAAAAGAAGAAGTAAAAGCCCAAATAATACTATCAAATACATATCATTTATATTTAAGACCAGGAAGTAAAATTGTAAAAGAAGCAGGAGGACTTCACAATTTTATGAAATGGGACAGGCCTATTTTAACAGATAGTGGAGGATTTCAGGTTTTTAGCTTAGGAGACTTAAGAACAATATATGAAGAAGGTGTTGATTTTAAATCACATTTAGATGGAAGCAAACATTTCTTTTCGCCAGAATCTGTAATGGAAATAGAAGAAGATTTAGGTGCTGACATTATTATGGCTTTTGATGAATGCTGTCCATATCCTTCAACATATGAATATACAAAACAATCAATGGAAAGGACCTCAAGATGGGCAAAAAGATGCAAAGAGGCACATAAAACAGTTGATAAGCAAGCATTATTTGGAATTATTCAAGGAGGTTTTTATAAAGACCTTAGAGAGCAAAGTGCAAAAGAACTAATAGAATTGGATTTACCTGGATATGCAATTGGAGGAATTAGTGTAGGAGAACCAAAAGAGGAATTTATAGATATTTTAAGATATACAACTCCTTTAATGCCAAAAGACAAACCAAGATATTTAATGGGAGTTGGTACACCAGATTATTTAATAGAAGCGGCAATAGCAGGAATCGATATGTGTGATTGTGTATTACCAACAAGAATTGCAAGAAATGGAACTGCTATGACATCAAACGGAAAAGTAGTTGTAAGAAATGCAACATATGAAAGAGATTGGGGACCACTAGATAAAGAATGTGATTGTTATACTTGTAAAAATTATACAAGAGCATATATAAGGCATTTAATTAAGGCGAATGAAATTTTAGGAGTAAGATTATTGTCAATTCATAATTTAAGGTTCTTGACTAATTTGATGGAAAAAGTTAAAATAGAAATAGAACATGATAATTTAGGAACTTTTAGGGAAGAATTTTATAAAAAGTATGGATATATAAATTAGGAGGTACAAATGAATCTAGTAGAAGAAAGTTTTCAAAAGAAGAAAGAAGAAAAGAACTATAAAGGTTTAAAAATTATTCTTTTAGTTAGTATTATATTAATAATATTA
>CARBKU010000172.1 GCA_948946035.1 uncultured Clostridia bacterium | reverse complement strand
TGTATTTATCTAAAAGATATTTCTTTGTATCAACATTATCATTTATGTATTTTATAAATAAATACGATAATATTACCATAGTTTCTTTATCATTTATTTGAAATTGTATAGGAATATTTTTGTTAAATTTAACTTTATAATTTTCTTTATTCTTCATTATATATTTTTGCTTATCTTCTGGAAGTTTATTAAACATATTTAGTTCATTTAATATACTATAAATATTCGTACAAACTATACTATTAATATTATTTATCATAATCAATCTGCTCCTTCTTTTCTTTATCATCAAAAGCTTTTTCAATTCCGTCAAAATCTGATGCTTTTATTTCAGATGCCATGCTTACTGTTATAGATTCCATTTTTTGTTGTGCCTCTAATTGTTCTAACATTTTTACAAAATCTTCAATAGATGGATGCAATTTTCTTTCAATTTCTTCTTCACTAAATCCTAAAAATCGTAACTGATCTTCACTAGAAAATTCCGAAATTTCTCCTTCATCCAATGTTACAAACATATCATGAGTTAATTCTCCACTTCCACTTGAATTAAATTCCTCTAATGATGGACAGCAATATTCTAATGGAAAACGTCCTAATTTTATATTATCTGCATCCCAAGTTAAATCACATAAATACTTCTTCCCATCTAATTCTACAGAATTCCATGCATGACCTGCATCATCTTTATAACCATACATTTTAACAAATTCTTCTACGCTCATTGCTTCAAATCCCAAAAATTCATCTAGTTCTGCTTTTTCTGTATATCCTATTAGCTCAGCATATTTTTCAATATCTTCTGGATCTCTACCTATATAATTTGCTTTTATTCCAAATTCTCCTAAAACATTTTTTAGTATATCTGCATATCCTGCACAAACAGCTTTCCCCTTTAATAATCCATCTTTCAAATTTCTACAAGTAATTTTTAAAGCATCATCTTTTTCACCTTCTTCTGTTACTGCATAATGATTATAATCTATCATTTTTCCTAAAATATTATATACTTGCATAAAAATTTTCTTTTCTCTATCCTCATCTGAAACATCTGGTATTTCTATTTTTTCCTTAATTTCATCAATTTTTTGTCTTATTTGTAAAAAATCTTCTCGTGTATAAGGTTCTTCTTGACCGTACCAACCATGATTTTCTTCATCAATAATCTGCACTTCTACTATCTCAGGATGATCTTCTAAAAATTCAGTTGAAATATCCTTTGTTCCACTAATAATAACACGAGTAGGGTTCCCTTGATTTTCATTCATTTTTCTATAATCTTCTATTTTTAAAGTTTTTTGTATTCCATAATCATTAATAAATTGAAATATTTCATTCATTTTATTTTCTGGAATTTCAATATTACTTAAATTTATTTTTTTATCTTCCAATGCAAATACAACTGAATTAAAATAAGGATGCTCATTAAAAGCCATCTTTCCGTGATGTTTATTTATTTCTTTTACCACATCATTTATACTTACATTATTCATTGGATTGTTTCCAACATCAATTGCAAGATTCTCACTTAATTGTGATAACATTGTAAAATCATTTATATTATTATTTCCAAGCATAAGTACCTTCAAATTTTCTAATTTATTAAATACATCTGCATTGACATTAGATAAATCTATATTAGATATTTGTAAATTTTTTAATCCTTTGTTAAATTTTAATAAGAATGTAAGCTCTACTTTCATAGCTTCATTTTCTGTTTCCGAATATAAGAAAAAACTACTTAGTTGCATATTTTCCAGAACTCTACCTAATTCTTCAAAAAATATTTCTTTTTCATCTTCTTGTATATCACTTATGTCAATGTATAAAGAACTTATTTTTTCCAAATCTTCATTTGATATATTTCCATTCTTAATCAATGCAATCTCTTCTTCTTTTGTATCTTCATTATATGAATTAATTGCTTGATTTAATTTTTCAATCAATAAATTATTGCTTAATTTCATACTTTTCACCTTTTTTATTTATAAAAACTTTTTATTATTGAACATTTTGTTTCATAAATTTATTATTATACTTAATTATAATTTTATATCAAAAGTAACAAAATAGTCAACAAAATAGACTTAATTTCCAAAATCATTTTAACAAAAATAAGATGCTATTAAACACCTTATTCTCAATTAAGTTTTATCTCCAAACTTTTATAAAATTTTCACTATAATTTATACTACTCCGCACACCATGTCTACCTCTATCGTTACCTTAATTTTATGATTTTCTACTCTTTTAACCTTATTTTTGCCTTTTCTCTCAAAACTAATAAAATCCTCAAAAGCAGTAAATTCAACTATTGTATCAAATCTTTTAGATATAGCACCGAGCAACATTCCACGTGGCTGGTATATGGAAACATATCCACACTATTTTTTATAATCTCTTTCTAATATTTTTATTGACTGTTCTGTTGGCTCTAACCCATATTCATAACTATCTTTAAATATTCTAGGTAATTTCTTTAATCTAAAATTCAAATCCTCTAAATCACATATATTTAAATCTAGATTCTCCGTTCCTAACCAATTATAATGCATTTCATAATCTTTACCTTTTTTTATTTAAAAGCTTTATTAATATCTTCTAATCCAATTATTACACCACAATCTTCTATTATTTCAAAGCCTTTACCTTCAATAACTTTTGGTAGTTCTCTTCCATTTATATTTTCATCTTAAAATATTATTTCTAGTACTATATTAAATCTCCAATTTATATAAATGACTTCCTTGCATCTCAAAATTTTATCTCCTTCATTTTAACTCATTTTATCACATATTATAATAAAAATAAAGCAATCCACACTTTAAATATGTAAATTGCCTATATTTTTATTTAATTACCAATCCCAACTTCACAACAGATTTCTCTCACTCAAGAAAACTCCTTTAATCTCAATACTTTCTGGAATAACTTGTCCATTTCTCTTACCGTTCTTTAGTGTTACATCCTTGTGTACTGTTGATTTTGATATTCCAAATTTTATAGCTGCTCCTCTTACTGTATCTTTTGAATCTATTATATAATGTGCTAATTGTATTGCACGTTCTTCTATTGATGAAATTTGTTTCATACAAAAACCCCCATTTTCCCAAGTAGAATACTTTTGTTTAATTCTATTCTAATAAAATGATGGTTAGAACTTTTATTTTGTTTGATTATAAAACTAAAATATCATTGTATTACATTTTACATAAATATATTGAATTTAAAATTAACTTATGATAATTTAACTCTAATGAAATGGGAATTCAAATGAAAAAAAATAATTGTATTTTTTTTAATGATACTAGTCCTTTTTACTTTAACCAAAGTTTACGCTTTAGATGATTTAGAAAGTATAATAGGACTTTTTGAATATTCTAAAATTACAAAAATTATTTAAACTTAAGTGATGAAGAAAGGCAAAAGTATTAGAACCAACAAAGTACGATATAAAAACTCAAAACAACAACTCTGCTTATTTAAAAAGCATAAATAATCCTTTAAAAATATTTCAATTACTAAAAGTTTCTGTAAAAGCAAACTATTCATTACAAGAATTTATACCAGAAAATGTAAAGATAAGAAATTAAATGCAAACAAACTCTTTTAGTTTTATCAATGAAAGAACATATTTCAACAAATGTTGGTATTTATGCTGGTATTTATGGAGCTCAAATTATATCTAACAATTATAATAATGAGACAGGAACAATATATTGTAATGATTCCAGCTCTACACCAGTTAACCACGCTGTTACAATTATTGGTTGGGATAATAATTATGATAAGAGTAATTTTAATGAAAATTGTAGACCTACAAACAATGGTGCATGGATAATAAAAAATTCTTGGGGTACAGAACTAACAGAAGATTTATTAAATTGTAAAACACAAATATATAATGCTTACACAGCTGATTGTAATAATAATGGCTGGAATTCACCTGAATTAATTCCTAATGATTTTATAATTAATTATT
>CARBKU010000171.1 GCA_948946035.1 uncultured Clostridia bacterium | reverse complement strand
AAATTTTCTAAATGCTGACTTTTCATCTTTTGAATCTGCATATAATACATTTTTTTATGCCTATGGTTTTGAATTAATAAAAGAATATACACCTTACATATATTCAAAAACTGATGAATGCATAACAGATATAGAGTTTATGAAAATGTTAGAAGATATTTATAACACAAGTTTAGATGATTTATTAGAATGGCAAGATAATTTCAAAAAATGTGTAGATTTTGTATATAACTTAAATGGAAATGAAGAATTAAAAGAACATAGTACATATTTAAAATTTGTTGCTTATACAATTAAACACAACGAACTTTATACATATTCACAAGATGTAGAGGTTATATTAGATAATTATATAAACATACATAATAATCATCATAATGAAAGTATAGAACATTTAATAAAAGGTATTGAAGAAAAAGACCCAAATTTAGAATTACACAATGTTTATACAAGTACAAAATTAAGAAGTATTTGTTTTACTATATTAGATCAACTTGTAAGACAAGATAATTTACCAATTAAAACATGTCAAATTTGTGGCAGATATTTCATACCAACCTTTAGACAAAATGAAATTTATTGTGATTTAAAAAATGTTGATGGTAGTTCCACTTGTAGAGATAAAGGAGCAAGTGAAACTTATAAAAAGAGTCTTGAAAGTAACCCAGCATTATTACTTTATAGAAGAACATATCAGCAAAAAGTTATGACTGTTTATAGAAACAAAGAAAATAAGCAATTAAAGAAAGATTTTGATAAATGGAAGAAAGAAGCACAAGAGAAAATTAAATTATTCAAAAAAGGAAAACTAGATGAAGATACTTTGTATAATTGGATGATTGAAAATAAGTAATATTAGAAATTTTAAATTAATAAGGAGATAAGTGCAAGTATGTACGGTCAAACAACAATTACAAAAATTCCAAATAAAATAATCCATTTGGATTTATATGTAGATGAATCTAAAAATAGAACATATACGAATTTTGATGGTAATAAGGAAACAATAACATATATAATGATAATGGCAGTGCCCAAAGATAGAAAAGATAAATTATATAAAAAACTGAATAATTCTAGATGTTTAAGTGAAAAACAGAATATTTTTGACAAATGTAATGAGAAATGTAAATTTCATTGTGAAAATGATGGAGAATTACATTATACAGAAATTCAAAAAAAGAATAATGTTAAATATAAGATTGCTGATAGATGGCTAGATATTTTGTTAGAAAACAATTTGAATGATGAAAAATCAATATATTTTAATACTTTAGGAATAATAGAGTCAAATTTAGATATTAATAGATTTGGTAATGAAAAACAGTTTGGAAACATTTATTGTAGATTTTTTAGAAGTTGTTTATTAAGATTAATAGCAATGTTTAAAGAATATGATCAAGTTATTATTGACAATATATTTCATGATAAAACGACTGAAATGGAGCTACATCCTTATTTTAATACTAATGCTATAAAACAGATACGAATGCAACAATTATTTGAAGTAATAAAAAGACATTCTTTGAAACAAATCAAATAGAATTTCTTGACTCTGATCATCATAAAGGCGATTCCATAAATTCTCAATTTATACAACTTGTAGATATAATTTTAGGTACATCATTAAATGCTATTCATAATACAGCAACTAATAATGCTAAAAAAGAACTTAGCTTTAAGATAAAACCTTTAATAGAGAGAATTCTTTCTGATAGCAATGTTTTTGCTAAAATGAATAGTAGTTATCACTTTTTTAATAAACAGAGCATAAGTTACTTTCCTAAAGTATCTAAAGAAGAATTAGAAGAAAATATAAAAGAATACTACACAAAAGAAGTTAATTTTGATAAACTATTAGAAAATGGTAATTATTTTTCTAATACAAAACAATTACTTTTGAAAGAAGAAACTGGTCAATTAAGTTTTTTCAATTAATAGGAGGATTTTTATATGACAGAAAAAGAAGTTATAGATGCAATAAAATATATGCAAAAGTATCAAACAGAAACGGACAAGATAGAAGCAAAAACAGCTGAAAAAGGTTGTCCACAAAAATGTTATGATACGATTTCTGCATTTGCTAATAAATATGGTGGAATTATAATATTTGGAATAAATGAGAATAATAATTTTATAGAGCAAGATGTATATGATGTGAATGATTTGCAAAAGCAAATTACTTCATTATGTACTACTTCTCTTGAGCCTAAAATCAGACCAGAATTTTTAGCTATTACATATAATAATAAAAAATTATTAGCAGTACAAATAAATGAACTACCACAGAAAAAGAAACCTTGTTATTATAAAAATGTAGGAATAAACAAAGGCTCATATATAAGAATTGGAGATTCAGATGAGCATATGACTGATTATGAGATTTATAGTTTACAAAGCTATGTTGATGGAATAGAAGAAGATTTAAGGCCTATAAAAAGAGCAGAATTTGAGGACTTAAACCAAGAAAAAATTTCAAATTATTTAATTAATATAAAGAAGGATAAACCGAATCTTTCAAAGTTTTCTGATGAAAAAATATTAAAATTAAATGGAATTATAGAAAATAGTACAGGCAAAATTAGACCTACTCTTGCAGGAATGATGGTATTTGGAGAATATCCACAAGGCTATCTACCACAACTTTTTATTGCTTGTGTAGTAGTGCCAGGAAGAAAACTTGGAGATATTGGAGAAATGGGACAAAGATTTGACGATAATAAACGAGTTGAAGGAACTATTGAAGAAATGCTAGAAGAATCTTTATCTTTTGTTAGAAAAAATATTCCAGCTAGAGTTATTATTGATGATAATGGAAAAAGAGAAGATGTTCCTATTTATCCAATGAAGGCATTAAGAGAAGCAATAGCCAATGCACTTATTCATAGAGATTATAGTTCAAATACAGAAGGTGCATATATTTATTTAAGAATATTCGATGATAGAATTGAAATATTAAATCCTGGAGATTTGTATGGAAATAATAGATTAGAAAATTTAGGTACAGACAATATGCTTGAAGTTAGAAACAATACTATTATAAGGCTTTTGGAAGAAACTACTGATATTGTTGAAAACAGACATACAGGTATTGCTACAATGAGAGATGAAATGAAGAAAATGAATTTACCTGAACCAGAATTTGAAACATTACGAGGAACTTTTAAAGTTACATTTAGAAAAGAAAAAGTAGAAAGTAATGAACAGAACAAGACAGAAAAAATTCAAAGTGGACAGAAATGGACAGAAGCGGACAGAAATGAAATGATAATAACAATGGAATCTACACAAGATAAAATTTTATATCTAATGAAAGAAAATCCTAGTATTACACAAGTTATGATGGCAAATGAATTAGGAGTTGCAAGAAGTACAATATCATCAAATATTCAAAAAATGAAAGAACAAAGAATTATTGAAAGAGTTGGATCAGATAGAAAAGGTTATTGGAAAATATTGTAATAATATTAAAAGGAGTAGTATATGATAGATTTTGAACTATATAGAATATTTAAAATAGTAGCAGATGAAGAAAACTTAACGAAAGCAAGTGAAATTTTGCATATTTCACAGCCAGCAGTAACGAAACATATTAAAAATTTAGAAAATGAATTAAATACACAATTGTTTAAAAGAAGTAAATATGGAATGATATTAAATGAAAATGGTAAAAAGTTATATTTGCAAATAAAGGAATCTATTAATGTGCTTTCAAAAACAGAAGATATATTTAATATTCATAAAGAAATAAATTTGGGTGTACATGTAAATATGCATACTAAAATTTATAATAGTGCAATTTCTAAATTTTATGAAAATTACCAAAATAGTATTATTAATATACATCAATTAACGGCTGAAAACATGTTTTCTATGTTAGAAAAACAAAAAATAGATCTTGCATTCTCTAAAAAATATAGTGATGAATTATATAAGCAAAAAGAAATTAAATTTATAAAAATTGGAGAGCTACATGATGTATTTATCGTAAATAC
>CARBKU010000170.1 GCA_948946035.1 uncultured Clostridia bacterium | reverse complement strand
TGAGCATTAACTTTTTTTAATTCTTTTTATACAATTACAATATAAAGGGAGGAGAGAAAAATGCCAAATTACTATTTTACTTACTGGATTGCTAGACATGGAAAAGATGATTTTAAAAATTTAGCAGATAAAATTTGTCAAAATATAAAAATACCAATAATAAAAGCTCTTGGAAAAGATGAGTTTTTAATAGAATATTGTATTGTTGTCTATAATATTGTAGCTTTAAATTATTTTGGATTAAGTACAAACCAGATATCTTTTATATTAGATTTGTCACTAACGCCTGGTACAAGTAAAGTATTTCCGCCAGATGAAATTTTAGAAGCACAAAAAAAGATAATACCAGAAATTGAAGAGTACATTAGAAAAGTTTTTAACTTTTATAAGAAATAGGTGAGAGTTGTTTATTGATTATTCAAGAAGTAGGAAATAAAAAATCCAGTAATTATTATTTTACTGGACTTTATTTTATCGTTATTGATTTACCAAAGTTTTATTTTGTATCATTATTATATCTTTTTTTCTATAAATTGCTAATATGAAAGTTAAACTAATCATATTTATAATTAAACTTCCTCCACCATAAGATACAAATGGTAAACTAAAACCAGCCTCTATCCATAGGTTTAAATTCATTAAAATATTGAATATGTTTTGTAAAATAAACATGCTTGATATTCCTACTATAAGTAATTTACCATAGCTATCTTTTATTTTTATCGCATTTAAAATTAACTTTATACTGAAAGTAATGATAGCTAATACAAGTCCTATGCTTAAAATCCATCCATAATGTGCTAATACTGATATAAACGCGAAATTTGTTCCTTCATCAAATAAATTTATTGCATTACTTGTATTTTCTGCCTCTCCCCATAATTTGGCAGATTCTATAATATTTTTTCTCTCTATTGCAATCCACCCATCATCTGTTGCATTAATTTCTGGATTTATACTTGCTGTCAGTCTATTCAATATATATGGTTTAAATGTTAAGATTTGCATTAATATAAGAATTCCTATTAATATTACTGGCCCCCATAACTTTACCATATTTTTAATCTTATTTTCTTTTACTTGTAATAGCTTTACTGTTCCTAGAATCATATAGATTAATCCTAATGTCCAAACCGAAGTTATTGATGGAATTAGTTCTAAAAGAACTAAAGAAAGTATGCTTAATCCAATAATTTTGACTAAATCAATATTGATTTTTATTTTTGTATATTTTAAAATAATGGATTCTATTTTATTTTCTCTTTTAGATTCACTTATAAATCCAATATAAGCTACAATATATAGTGGAATTGCAACTATTTCTGGAGCAATTGTCATAATGTGAATATAAATATAAGGTTTGCCATTTACAAAACTTCCAAACAGTAAAGCCCATATAATAGATAGTGTTGCCAATAAATATAGTAAATTTGAGTATTTCTTTACCTTTGTATAATTTACAAAATAGATTGGTATGCTAACCACCATTCCTATTATTACAAACTTTATAAATTTTTTAATCGATTCTCCTTCCATACCAAATAATTCTATATCATTTCTCGACTTAATAAAAACTACCAGTCCAGAAAAACACAATAATATGATAAGAATTAATACCAATTTCCAGTCTAGCTTTGGTCTATGTATTTTATTTAATTTTTTTCCTATTTCTTGTGCTTCTCCCATTTGTTTAATTGCTTTTTCTTCAGCAATTTGTTCTTCTAAACCTTCTTGTATGTAATTTTCCTTTGATTCTTCTATATGGTTTTTTAGTTCTTCTGCTATACTTTCTCTAATTGGCTTATATTTTATTTGTTCACATACAGAGTATAAAAATTCTTTAATTTGCAAATGAAACACCTCCTAAAACACGATTGATTACATTGCTAAATTCTTTCCATTCTTCTTTCTTCTCTTTTAATTGTTTTTTACCTTTATCTGTTATAGCATAATATTTTCTTTTTTTAGCTGTACTTTCATCCCAATAAGATATAATAAAACCTTTCTCTTCTAGTCCATGTAATATTGGATATAATGTTCCTTCTTTTAGTTCAAATACATTTTCTGATTTTTCTTTTAGCCTTTTAATCATTTCATAACCATACATATTGTTGTCTTTTAATAAATTGAGTATTAACATTGTTGTACTTCCTTTTAGTAGTTCTTTACTAATTTTCAAAATTCTCTCCTCCTTCGCCATAAAACATACCTAGATATTCTATGTATTTTTATACATTGTATATCTAGGTATTATATTTGTCAATAGCTTTATAAAAAATTTATGTTTAAAAAGAAGAAGGTTTCCCTTCTTACTTAATTTTATATATTAATTATGTGCTTTTTCCAGTTCTACTATATATGGCTTATCTTTAAATAACACTCTTACTTTTAATTTATCTGTTGCTGTATAAGTAGTTACGCCAAAAGTTTCATAAAAACTATATTTGTTTCCATCAATAAAATTACCATCTTGCCTTCTACTTGGACTCATAGTAGATTCAAACTTTTCTCCTTTTTCATTTTCTACATAAGTTACTTTTTCAATATTTTTATATTCAGGTTCACTTTCCCAGTCATAAGTAGCAACTGGATGACTTTGCCTCATATAATAATCTTCACTCGCTTTTCTTATTTCTTCATCTTCATTTAGTCTCCTGTTATACTCATCTATATCAATTTTACCATCTGAGTATTCTTGCCATAAATCTTTTAATATTTGTGGTTGTTCTGGTCTTTCTATATTAGATATAATTATCCCAAATTCAAAACCTGTATCAGTAAGTGTAGCGTTAGTTACTTGAAAATCTGGATTTCCACAATTAACTACTTTATATGAAATTGTCTGCCTATTATACATTTTTTCTGGTACATCTAAATCTATGTTCCAATTACCTTTTAAGTTTACTATGCTGTTTTCATTTTCTAGCCATTCTTCTCTTTTTAATTGTATATGAGTAAATTTAAAATTCAATTTTTTACTTTTTGGAAAACTTGCATTTCCTGTATACATATTATAAGTAAAGTTTATAATGCCATTCTCTTTATCATGATTTACTATAACAGCATTTAACCCACAATTATAATAATTATCACTAAATTCTAAATATTTTTTATCTATATTATTTTCCTGACAATATTTTTCTAATGTTTCTTGATCCATGCAATATAAAATTTTATTTTCTTCATCAGTTACGATCAAATCTTTTAATTCTATATAATGCAAAGTATCTAGGTCAAAAGTTTCATTTATTTTCGTGTCCAATTCAAAAGTAAAATGAGTACTAATATTTAAGTCATCCATTAAAAAATCTTCTATTTTAGCATTTACATTGATATTATCTAAAGTAATACCTGTTATTTGGTCGGTTGCAGTTGTGTTTGATTCTATATAATCCATATCTGGATTTGCTATATATCCATTTTGTGCTGCATCATCAAGTCCTTTTCCCAAGAAAAATGTTTCTACAATTTTATCATAATTAGCTGCAAATGCTACTCCTGATATTAATATAAATCCTCCACATAATCCTGCTATTAATTTTCTTTTCATAGCATATTTCCTCCATTTTATTTCTTCTTTTAGGGTATGTTTATTAATAGATTCATTTTTAAATTGATTAACTGCCACATTCATTTTGAATTTATTTAATAATTCTTGATTATCCATTTACTTCATACCCTCCTTTATTTAAAATTTTTCTTAATTTATTTCTTGTTCTAAATAATTTTGATTTTACTTTACTTTCTGATATTTTAAGTATGATTGCTATTTCTTTTATTTTTCTTTCTTCATAATAATAAGCCATAAAAATTTCTCTATCTTCTTTTTTTATTTTTTCTAATTCATTGATAATCAATTTATTTTTTTGGCTTTCCACATAATCTAATTCTATATTTTGTATGCTTGTTAATCGTTCTTGATAATCTTCTATATTTTCTATATGTTTTTGTTGTCTTATCTTTTTTAAAATTAAATTTTTAGTTATTCCTGCGATATAGGCTGACATACTTTT
>CARBKU010000169.1 GCA_948946035.1 uncultured Clostridia bacterium | reverse complement strand
TTCTTGAGTTTTCAAAAATAATGTGGTATTCTTAAGAAAAAATAATAAATAAAATTAACGAACTTGATATGAATATGATTGACAAAAGAAAATATGGACGTGCAAATCTTATTTTTCTAAAGAAAAAATAAGAAAAGAAAGGGGCAAACTAATGGAAATATTTACATTATTGGATACATTAGAGGACATTTTAGAAGAAGGAAAAAATTTACCATTTTCTTCTAAAGTAATAGTTGACAAAGAACAATTGATGGATATCTTAAAAGAAATTAGATTAAAACTTCCAGATGAACTAAAACAAGCTAAATGGGTAAAAGAAGAAAGACAACGTATAATTGTAGAAGCACAAAAAGAAGCTGATAATATTGTAAAAGAAGCTGAAAATAGAATTATATCAATGATAGATGAACATGAAATTACAAGAAAAGCATATGACCAAAAAACAGAAATAATTGAAACAGCAAATGAAATGTCAAGAGAAATTTCTAAAGGTACAAAAGAATATGCAGATAGCTTATTAGAAAATACAGAAGAAGTAATGAAAGAAACATTAGACAAATTAGGTACAAATATGACAGAAGCGTTAAACTTAATGCAAATAGCATTAGAAGACACAATAAAAACAATACAAAATAGTAGAAAAGAATTACAATAAAGAAACAAAAGTCAGATGTCAGAAGTCAAGAAACAAGACTTTTGAAATCTGTTTTTCTATTTTTGAAGATGGTTTTTGGGACGTATGAAAAAATTATCTTCAGATGAAAAAGGAGAAATTTTTAAAAAATAATAAAATATAAAAACGTAAAAAAAGAAGATGATTTTTTCATACGTCCCAAAAATCATCTTCGAGGAGGAAAAAATTGGCTAAGAAAAAAAGATATAGTAAAAAAAGAAAAACTGCGTCAAAGATAGATGTTACAATAATTGCACTAATTGTTTTAAGTATACTTGTAGCTGTTTTAATATATACAAAGTCAGGAGTAATTGGCTTAAAATTAAATGAAATTTTAGGTGGAATGTTTGGAATTATGCAATATGTTTTACCAATAGGAATTTTTTTTGTTGCAATTAAACTGGCTTGTGAAGAAAATGAGGAGGTAACTTCTAAGCTAATACAATATATTATAGCTGTAGTTAGCATATCTGTAGTGCTTAGCGTTCTTCAAATTTCATCAGGAGAATTATCATATTCTAAAGATTTGTCAGAAATAGTAAAAGATGCTTATTTTCTAGGAAGCCAAAGTAAGGGTGGAGGAGCTATTGGAGCTGTTGGTGCTGTTCCTCTTGAAAAGTTGTTAGGTGAAGTAGGTTCAGTTATATTTTGTATAGGGGTTGCAGGTATTTTAATTGTATTTACTTTTGGAATTAATTTATCAGAGATGATAAACATGTTTGTAGATAGATTATTGGAAAGAAAACAAGAACGATTAGAACAGAAAGAAGAACTAAGACAAAGAGTAGTTAAAGAAAGAGAAAGGGGACAAGAACAAGAACAACGTGAAACACCTAGACAAAGAAGAAAAAGGGTAAAAGCAGAAAATAGAATTATGGCTGAAATTGCAGATATAGATATTGAAGAAAAACCACCTATGGAAGAACAAATTCAAATTAACTTTGGTGGAAGAATTGTGGACAATGCAGAAGAAAAACCAGGTATAAAGAAATATGATCATTCAGGAGATGATTTAGAGCCATTAACTAAAGAGACTAAAATGCAAAACATGAAAAACATGAATTCTAATAATCCTGAGCCAGATGTTATTGATGCAAATTTATTTAAAGATGTAGAAGAAGAAAAAGAAGATAAGAAAAAAGCTGTTTTACAACTAGAACATGCAGTTATAGTAGAAGATGAGCATTATGAATATCCACCAATAGAGATTTTAAGTAAACCAGCTAAAAAAGCATTAAAGGGAGGAGCAAAAGCATTAACAGATACAGCAACAAAATTACAAAAGACGTTACATAGCTTTGGTGTATCTGCAAAGGTCGAAAACGTTTCAGTTGGACCTGCTATAACAAGATATGAACTAAAACCAGCTGAAGGGGTTAGAGTAAGTAAAATAGCGAATCTTGCAGATGATATTGCATTAAATTTGGCTGCTGAGACAATAAGAATAGAAGCTCCTATTCCAGGAAAACAAGCAGTAGGTATAGAAGTACCAAATAAAGAAAAAGAAGCTGTACATTTAAGAGAAGTGTTAGATAGTAGTGAATTTGAAGATAGTAAATCAAAATTAACAATTGCATTAGGAAAAGATGTCGCTGGAAATGTTCAGTTAGCAGACATAGCCAAAATGCCACACGTTTTAATTGCTGGTTCTACAGGATCTGGAAAGAGTGTATGTATAAATACTATAATTACAAGTATAATTTATCATTCAAAACCGAGTGAAGTGAAATTTGTAATGGTAGACCCTAAAGTAGTTGAACTTTCAGTATATAATGGTATTCCACATTTGCTAATTCCAGTTGTTACAGACCCAAGAAAAGCAGCAGGAGCATTAGCATGGGCTGTTCAAGAAATGGATGATAGATATAATAAATTTGCAACTAAGGGGGTTCGTGATTTAAAAGGATATAATAAAGCAATAGAACAAGATAACGAAGCAGGAAAATTACCTCAAATTGTTATAATTGTTGATGAACTTGCAGATTTAATGATGGTAGCTAAAAATGATGTAGAAGATGCAATATGTCGTTTGGCACAAAAAGCAAGGGCTGCTGGAATGCATTTAGTAATTGCTACACAAAGACCATCAGTAGATGTTATTACTGGGTTAATTAAAGCAAATGTTCCATCAAGAATTGCATTTGCAGTTTCATCACAAGTAGATTCAAGAACTATACTAGATAGTGTTGGTGCAGAAAAGTTACTAGGTAAAGGAGATATGTTATTCTTCCCATCTGGAGCACCAAAACCATCAAGAGTACAAGGTGCATTTGTTTCTGATGACGAAGTAGAAAAAATTGTTGACTTTATTAAATCAAATTGTACTGCAAATTATAGTGAAGATATATTGGAAAGTATAGAAAGTGGAAATAAAACAGATAAAGAAATTGCACAGTCAAATGATGAAGAAGATGATACAGACCCATTCTTAATGGAAGCAATTCAAACAGTAGTAGAGACTGGTCAAGCTTCAACTTCTTTTATACAAAGAAGATTTAAAGTAGGGTATGCAAGGGCAGGAAGAATTATAGACCAAATGGAAGAAAGAGGAGTAATTTCTGGATATCAAGGTAGCAAGCCAAGAGAAGTACTTATGACGCCAGATAGATTAAACGAATTAAAAATGGGTAGCAATGAAGAAAATTAGAGTTACTAGAGTGGAAGGAGAATAGTTTTGCAAAAGAAAAATGAGAAATTTTTTGGAAAAATAGTAAAAAGAGATTACACTAATGAATTAGAAGAAATTTTGGAAAGAAAAAAATTTGATGAAGACGTAAAAAGTATTCTCCTTAGTATTTTATATAAAATTGATATGGCATATAAAGATTATCAAAAAGTAAAACAAAATGTTGAAACAAAAGAAGAATTTATTGAGAGGTATATAAAACAGATAGAAGAAAATTGTGAAAAAATAAAATTAATAAAGCCAAATTCACAAGAAAGTTCAATATTAGGTAATAAAACATTTTTAATAAATAAAGAAGAAAAAGAAATTATATGTTATCCTATTGAAAGAAAGTTAATGTATTGCATTTCTAAAATTAGCAAGAGAGATAAAATTATAAATGATGATTATTTTATAATAAATAGAACATTATCAGATTTATTAAATGTTGGAAACAGTATAAATCAAGTAGAGCCAATGAGGGATTTTAATGGATATTCATGGACAACCTTACCACGAGAAATGGAAAGTATTTATCATAACCTTATATATCAAAATATGAGAATTTTACTTGGAACAGCATTTTTAAATGAGTGGATATATAATAATGAATATATAATTGATTACATGCAATTATTAAAAAAAGAGTTAATAAAAAAATGTGACAAAATTGATA
>CARBKU010000168.1 GCA_948946035.1 uncultured Clostridia bacterium | reverse complement strand
TTTAGTAGAAATATTAGGAGAAGAAGCAATACCTTTAGCAAAAGAAATAATAAAAAAAGCTGAGCAAATAGGAGCAAGACCATACTTTAATATTATAAATTATGAAATATTAAGAGTATTTTTACAAAATGCAAATGAAGAACAAATAAAAATGTATGCAAAACATGATGAAGCTAGAATGAAAGATATGGATGCTTATATTGGGATAAGGGCATCGTCAAATACAGCTGAATTAAATGGAATTTCAAAAGAAAAAATGGAATTATACAATAAATATTATACATTACCAGTACATTTTGAACAAAGGGTGAAATATACAAAATGGTGTATATTAAGATATCCTAATTTCTCCATGGCACAAATAAGCAAAATGAATATAGACGAATTTGAAGATTTTTTCTTTAATGTTTGTAATTTAGATTATGCAAAGATGTCAAAAGCAATGGATAATCTAAAAGAGTTAATGAATAGAACAGATAAAGTACATATTATAGGGAATAATACAGATTTAAGTTTTAGCATAAAAGGAATACCAGCAGAAAAATATATGGGAACTTTTAATATACCAGATGGTGAAGTTGCAACAGCTCCAGTAAAAGATAGTGTAAATGGATATATAACATACAATACACAGACAAGCTATAATGGAATAGTATTTAATAATATAAAATTTGAATTTAAAGATGGAAAGATAATAAAAGCTACAGCAAATAAAGAAAAAGAACTTAATGAAATATTAGATACAGATGAGGGAGCAAGATATATAGGAGAATTTGCAATTGGATTAAACCCTTATATAGAAAAGCCAATAGGAGATACCTTATTTGATGAAAAAATAAAGGGAAGTTTTCATTTTACTCCTGGAGACAGCCTTGAAGAAAGTAATAATGGAAATAAATCAAGTATTCATTGGGATATTGTAAATATACAAACACCAGAATATGGTGGAGGAGAAATATATTTCGATGATGTTTTAATAAGAAAAGATGGAAAGTTTGTATTACCAGAATTAGAAGGTTTAAATCCAGAAAATTTAATATAAAATAAAAAATATTACTAATTTTTATACTAGTAATGTTTCTTATAGAAAAAGAAAGATATTTATTAAAAGGAGAGTATTTATGTTTTTTAATCAAAATAAAATTAAGGAATTAAAGGAAGAACCTTTAGGTTATTGGGAAAAAGAATCTTATATGCAAGTTGTACCAGAGAATCCTACTAGAGAATTGCTAGACAGTGTATGCGAAAGAGTTGAAAAGATAGAAGGTATAAAAATTATTGAAAAAAATAAATTAACAGAAAATGAACCAGGAAGAATAAAATTAAACTATGAAGATGAAGAATATGAGGTAGGATATTATCCTTCTGAATTTTCAGTACCAGAAATATATATAAATAAAAACTATTATTTTTCAGAAGATGAATTAAAAAAATTAAATAATGCTAAAACATCGTTAACTATTTTTATGAAATTTAATAAAGACTCAAAAAAATCTTATCATCTTCAGTTAAAAATTGCTTTTGCAATGATACCTGATTTGATAGGAATTTTAGATGAGAGTGCTGAAAAAATAATGCCACCATCTTGGGTAAAAATGGCTACTAATTCAAAAGTTTTGCCTAGTTCAAACGACTTATTTACAGTACAAGCAGTATCCAATCATAAAGGAGAAGTATGGTTACATACACATGGACTTTGTAGATGTGGAGTAACAGAACTTGAAATTTTACAATCTGATAAAGAAAACTATAGTAATCATTACAATTTAATTTCAACATTTGCAAGTTATCTAATAGATAAAAAAGAAAATTACAACAAGAGTGCATATATTGGGCTTTTGTCAAATAATCAACCTGTTGTTGCTACATATGTTTCTTGGACAAAGGGATTAGCAGAATATAAAAATTTAAAATTAGGAAATCTTCAAGACAGAAAAGACGGACATAAAAGTAAAACAAGCATAATTTTTCTTTATAAGAGCGATGAAGACGAAAAACAAGGAAAATTTACTAAGGTTTCTGAATTTAATAATTTATGGGGAGATAATCCTATATTTTTTATCAGTGATGAAGAAACAGCTAGAATGAAGAAACTTGCCGAAGAAAGATTTTATTTTGTAAAAGAAGAAGCAAATAAAAAAGAAAATAAAATTATTGTAAAAATTGGACTTCCTGTTGATAATGAAAATAACTCCGAACATATATGGTTTGAAATTATCGATTTTGAAGGAGAGAAGTTTAAAGCAAAGCTATTACAAGAACCATATAATGTAAAAGATATACATGAGGGAGATGAAAGATGGTATACAAATAAAGATGTTACAGATTGGCTTATTTATACACCTGATTTTACAGTTAATCCTGGAAATGCATATTTACTAAAGAAATGACGTTAAAAGCAAAAAAATGCTAAAAATGACAAGGAAAATAAAGACCATTTAATGTTAATAGAAAAAGACTATTGAGAAAGCATTGTATAATACTTTCTCAATAGTACGTTATACCTTTTAAAAAGAATTAAAGCTATTTTAATGTTTTTTATATTTCGCTGATCAACTTTCCAATATTACATTTTCATGTGCTATATTTTTATTTTTATTTTCATTTTTAATTCTATTTGCAGATTCTTTGGCTAATTTTGCCAATCTATCTTGTTCATTTTGTGGTAAAGCTACCTCTTTTTTTATATCACGTGGTTTATTCTCTGCTTCGACCACCTCTGAATCTTTAGATTGAACTCTAGGTAATATTGAGAACTCTCCATTATTAAAGCTAAGTCTTGCATTTTGTCCATTTAATCCTTCAATTTGCTCTGCTAATCTATTTTTTACATTTTGATTCATCTCTAATGGTTGTCCATCTAAAAGTATATTTCCATCTGAACTAATAGATAATTCACCATTAAAACTTGCATTTACTATTGTGATATCTTTTCCATCAACTTTTTTGTGTTCATGCGTAAGATTTAGACTTTCTTCTGGAAATTTTACCCCATTTAATATGTATGAAATCTCTCCTGTACTTAAGTTAAAACTTTTAGATACTCCTCTCCAATCTGATATATCGTTATTATATGGTGGTAAATAGTTTTTGTCTATATCGCTCTTAAATCCCATACCTGAGTGAGGTTTAGCTATATTCTCTGTATATCCCATGTCTGTATGAGCCCAAGAATCCATGTACTTATTCTGATTCCATGTACCATCTTTGTTTCTAAATTCAGAATAGTCAAAATTATTTTTTTCGTTATTATACAATGCACTTAATTCTTGTTCTATTCTCTTTAAATCTTCATTACTTATTGCAATTCTTTCTTTTAGTTTTTTTATCTCTTTATTAAGTTTTCTTATTTCTCTGATAGGATGTCTAATATATTTCCAAACAAATTCCCAGAAGTCTTTTTTCCCTAATGTTTTGAAGAAATCTTTTATTTTTTTCATATAAATTAATACCTCCAATTAGAAAATAATCTAATATTAGAATAGCACATTTTACATAATTTGTCAAAAAAATAATCTTTGGTTTTATTATGGGGAGTTTTCTTGGGAAATCCTAGTGATAGAAATGATTATTATAAATGAAAATATAGATTATTTGACAAGTACAATTAAACATATTAAATTAAAAAAATTTTAAATAAATCAAAAAACTTTCAGTGTCACTGAAACATTTGTTGACAATCCGAAAATGTTTAAGTATAATAATATTAGAGGTGAAAAAATCATGATTTAATGAACTTATATATATGGGATACAATATAAATGTATTTAAAAATAATGGAAAAGGAATAGACTTTCTGGCTCAAAAGAATAATAAAAAATACTTTGTACAGGTTGCTTATAGTGTAGCAGAAGAGAAAACATATAATCGTGAATTTTCTGCATTTGCAAATATAGATAATTTATCTCAAAAAATTCTTATTACAAATGATGATATAGATTATTCTACAAGTACAGTAAAACACATTAAATTAAAAGATTTTTTATTAATGGAAACTTTAGATAATTAATAATAGGT
>CARBKU010000167.1 GCA_948946035.1 uncultured Clostridia bacterium | reverse complement strand
TAATAAAAATACTGTTACAAAAAGTATAGATGAAGAATTAGACAAAGTGGAAAATTACATTGAACAGGCCTTGTTTTATGCAAGAAGTAATACAGTGGAAAAAGATTATTATATAAGAAAAAACAAATTAAAAGAAATTGTAAATGAGAGTATAAAGAAAAACAAAAACATATTAATTCAAGAAAAAGCAAAAATTAATATACATGACTTAGATGAAGAAGTTAATACAGATAGCAAATGGATTGTATTTATATTAAACCAAATTATACAAAATAGTTGTAAATATAGAAAAAAAGAAGAAAATTTAGAAATAGAAATATATGCAAAACAAGGAAAAGAAAAAATAAATCTGTATATAAAAGACAATGGAATAGGAATAAAAAATGGAGAAATTGCAAAAGTATTTGAAAAAGGATTTACAGGAACAAACGGCAGAACATCTAACAAAAAATCTACAGGAATTGGATTATATTTATGCAAAAAATTATGTGAAAAATTAGGAATAGCAATAGAACTAAACTCAATACAAGAAAAAAGAACAGAAATACAACTAACATTTCCAAAAGGAAGTTACACAAACATAAAATAAAACTTACAAAAATGTAAGAATAATGAAAGAAAAATCGATGGCAACCATGATAAAAAAGTACTATTATTAAGTTAGCTGTTAAGGCTATGCCTGTTACAGATAACTTATGCAACTGACCAAAGGGAAGTTGTATACATTGAAATAGCTGTTAAGGCTATGTCAAAAATATTTGTCGCAGTCTCCTAAATTAAAAAATGTTACTCATTAGCTTTAGATATATTATCATTATATTTTGAAAATTTATCGTTCAAGCTAATTTCGAAGAAATACTAAATAACTTTTATGGTGACGACTTGCAAATGTCTAATATTAAATAATATATATTATTTAATATTAGACATTTGGGAGATAAAATGAAACTTTTCCATAAAAATTATTAAATATTTCTAACTCAATTAAAATTTTAAAAATATAATGATAATATATCTAAGGCTAAAGAGTAACAAAAATTAAGGAAGACTGCTCCATTATATGATTAAGAAAGGAGTTTTTTTAATGGAAAATGTATTAGAGGTAAAAAACATTGAGAAATACTATGGGAACAAATCAAATTTAACAAAAGCAATAGACAATATAAGCTTTAGTGTTAAAAATGGAGAGTATGTAGGAATAATGGGAGCAAGTGGAAGCGGTAAAACCACACTATTAAATTGCATATCAACAATAGACAGAGTAACATCAGGGCACATTATTATCAACGAAGAAGATATAACAAGGCTAAAAGGAAGCAAATTAAACAAATTTAGAAGAGAGGAATTAGGATTTATATTTCAAGACTTTAACTTATTGGATACATTAACAGCATATGAAAATATTGCGTTAGCACTTACAATTCAAAAGGTAAAAGCAGTAGAAATAGATAAAAGAGTAAGAGAAATATCAGAGAAACTTGGAATAACAGAAATATTAGGAAAATATCCATATCAAGTTTCAGGAGGGCAAAAACAGAGAATAGCGTCAGCAAGAGCGATTATTACTAATCCAAAGATTATTTTAGCAGACGAACCGACAGGAGCATTAGATTCAAAATCAGCAAGACAACTACTTGAATCATTTGAATTTTTAAACCAAAAATTAAAAGCAACAATTTTAATGGTTACACATGACTCTTTCACAGCAAGTTATGCAGATAGAATTATATTTATAAAAGATGGAAAAATCTTTAATGAATTAGTAAAAGGAAATGACACAAGAAAGCAATTTTTTGAAAAAATAATTGAGGTACAAACACTTCTTGGAGGTGAACTTAATGATATTATTTAAGCTTTCAATTAATAATATGAAAAAGAGTTTTAAAGACTATACAATATATTTTTTAACTTTAGTATTAGGTGTAGCAATTTTTTATATGTTTAACTCACTAGATAGTCAACAAGCAATGCTACAAGTATCTGAATCTCAAAAACAAATTATAAAATTAATGATTACAATGTTAGGTTTTGTGTCTGTATTTGTAGCAGTAATTTTAGGGTTGTTAATTGTATATGCCAACAATTTTTTAATTAATAGAAGAAAAAAGGAATTTGGTATATATATGACATTAGGAATGGGAAAAAAGCAAATATCTAAAATAATTTTATTAGAAACAATACTAGTAGGGATAATATCACTTGTAATAGGATTAGTAGTTGGTATATTTGCATCACAATTTATGTCAATATTAGTAGCAAAGATGTTTGAAGCAGATATGAGTGAGTTTCAATTTATATTTTCAAAAGATGCATGTATTAAGACATGTATGTATTTTGCAGTAATGTATGTAGCTGTAATGATATTTAATACTTACACAGTATCAAAATATAAACTAATTAACTTATTAAATGCAACAAAAAAGAACGAGAAAGTAAAAATAAAAAATCCATTTTTAGCTATAATAATATTTATATTTGGAGCAGGAATATTAGCATTTGCCTACTGGAAAGTAACAGGAAATGTGCACTCACTAGATACAGCAGAAAAAATATTACCACCTATTTTAATGGGAATTATAGGTACAGTATTAGTATTTTGGTCTTTATCAGGATTTATATTAAAAATTATACAAACTATGAAAAATACATATTTAAAAGGTACAAATATGTTTGTATTAAGGCAGATTAATAATAAAATAAATACAACAGTAGCAAGCATGAGTGTTATTTGTCTAATGTTATTTATGACAATTAGTATATTATCTGTAAGTTTATCATTAAGAAATACAATGCAAAGAGATTTAATAGAAATGACACCAGTGGATGTTAATTTATATAAAACAGCTAATCTTCAAGAAGAATATAAAAGATATGGAAAAACAATAAAAACAACGGAAGAACAAAGAGAAGATTCAAGAATTTCAATTCAACAAACATTAAAAAATAATGGATTTGATATGAACTTATTAAAAGATGTAATTGAAATTCCTATTTATGCAAGCAATGATTTAACTTTTGGAAAATCATTAGGAAACAAGCTAGAAAAAATAAAAGAAGAATTTCCAGGAATGAATTTTGAAACAGTAGAAACTATAGTAAAGCTATCAGACTACAATAAAATTGCATTAATTTATGGACTAAAACAATATGAATTAAAAAACAATGAATATATGGTATTGTGCGATTTTGACAGTATAGAAAGAATGAGAAATGAAGCATTAAAAGATGGAAATGATATTTTAGAAATTTTGGGAAAACAATATAAATCAAAATATAATGAATGTAAAGAAGGATTTATTTTAATGTCAACAAGCCATACAAATACAGGAATTATTATTGTTCCAGATAGTTGTCCTTTAACAGAAGAAATGAAAGAACAAAAATTATTAGTTGCAAATTATAATGCAAAAACAGATGAGGAAAAAGAAAAAATAGATGAAATATTTTCAAGTGATGATTCAGGTTTTGCACAGAATTTGGCAAATAAAGGAATATATATAGATGGTATGACAAAAACAAATATTATAGAATCAAGCATAGGAATTGCAACAATAGTAACATTTATAGCAATTTATTTAGGTATTATATTCTTAATAGCAAGTAGTGCAATTTTGGCTTTAAAACAATTAACAGAAAGTTCAGATAATAAACAAAGATATACAATTTTAAGGAAAATTGGTTGTGACGAAAAAATGATAAATAAAGCATTATTTAGACAAATAGGTATATTCTTTGTAATGCCACTAATACTTGCAATTATTCATTCTATTTTTGGAATACAATTTGCTTTAACTTTAATGGAAGGACTAGCAAGTAGCAAAGATTTATTACCATCAGTTATTGCAACAGTTATTATTATAGGAGTAATATATGGAGGATATTTTATGGCTACTTATTTTGGTAGCAAAAATATTATAAAGGAGGAAGAATAAATTATAATTCTAATACCATAAAATAGGACGATTCAAATGCTTATTTCTATATTTTTCATTCATAACTCGGTTTCTTCTATATGCTAAGA
>CARBKU010000166.1 GCA_948946035.1 uncultured Clostridia bacterium | reverse complement strand
TCATTTTTATTAGTTATTCGCAAAATTTTGTGTCTATATATCTATTCTAACACCACTGACTTTGAATCGCAGATTTCAAACATTACACAAGAGGCAGACTTTTGGAGAAAATTTCTTTAATCATTTTATCTTATCAACATAAAAGCAGATAGTTACTACTAATTATCTGCTTTTATGCTAATATTTTCAAAGAAAGAATATATAATCTTAGAAAATTCTTAATAAAAAACGGTTGACAATTTATGGAAATGTTGGTATAAAATAAATGTATTCGTTAGTAATACAACTGAAAAATTAAATATAGATATTTCCCTGTTGTAGGTTGAGCCACTATGTAACTTAATGATAAAATAGTGGTTGATTAGAAATAATCCAAAAAGTACTTTGCAAGAAAATACTTTCCTTGCTAATCGGAAGCCAGAAATGATATGAGGCTCTTTTAAGTTTCGTAGGCCTATGTTGGTTTTTATAGTTATGATGTAATTTTGTCCAACAAATAGATAGATGTAATAAGAAGTCGTAAGTGCTACAGAATATCATATTTAATTTGCAGTAGACAAAATATTTTTTGATATGTCCAAAATGTATATTTAATGGACTTATTAAAATATGCCTTATACAAGGAATTTTGTTAGCTGTAAATTAAATTGATATTCTAATATCTCTTATGACTTTTCTGTTTTTTATAGAAAAGTCAAGAAAAATTTTTATGCAAGTAAGCACAAGAATTTTTCAGTAAGAGAAATCGGAACTTCTGTATCATTTAATGGCTTATATAGGGATTTATTTTAATGTATAAATTTGATATAAGGTTTCGTTTGAGTCAAAAAAGCGAAGCCTTTTTTTGATGTAATGCTACTTGCTAGAAAGGAGGGAAACTTGGAAGATTTAAAAATTATTAATGCAGACAATTTATTATATACTTCTTTAGGTGAAACAGAATTTATAATCAAAGAAATATTACCTATAGGACTTCATATATTTTGTGGAGCACCTAAAGTAGGTAAAAGTTGGTTAATGCTTGATTTATGTATTAAAGTTTCAAAAGGTGTATTTCTCAAATGAAAAATGGACCATTTTGTACCAATATTATAATTGAAATTTGGACCAGTTAGTTACATAACCACGTGTTTGATTGTATTAAAATTTAGTATAAGTGTCAATACTAAAATGCATTGATAAATCAAGTATTGACACTTATACTAAATTTTAATTCTTATCAATTAAGAGGTTATATATTGAATTTATGTTACTCTAAAGTCTTAATTATAAAGTGGTCCATTTTTCACTCGTTAAATACAAAAGGCGAAAAATTAGGGATTTAAAAACTAATCAATGTGATGTTTTGTATTTGGCATTAGAAGATACTCACCAAAGATTACAAAAAAGGTTATTCAGATTAACTGATGAAATAGGCTCCAATTTTCATATAGCAATAGAGTCAAACAAAATTACAAATGGATTAGTAATGCAGTTAGAACAAGCATTAAAACAATATTCAAATATAAGATTAGTGGTTATAGATACTTTACAAAAAATAAGAAAGCAAAGTAATGACATTAATTATTCAGCAGATTATGGAGAAATTTCATTATTAAAAGCATTTGCTGATAAAAATAAAATTGCGATTATATTAGTACACCATTTAAGAAAACAAGATGATAGTGATGTATTTAATAAAATTTCTGGAACAACAGGAATAATGGGAAGTAGTGATACAACATTTATACTAGAAAAGAAATCAAGAGATGATTCAGTTGCAACATTATTTGTTACAGGTAGAGATGTTGAATATCAAACTTTTACATTAAGGTTTGAAGAATGTAGATGGAATTTACTAGAAAGATCTTTTCAAAAAGAACTAGAAATGAAAAATGCTCCAGAGATAATCTATAAAGTTATATCTTTTATCAATAAAAATGGAAAGTGGCAAGGAAGTGCAACAGAATTATTAAATGCATTAGAAGAAAAAGATATAACACCACAATATCTTACAAAAGTACTAAACGAATATAGCAAAACAATTTTATCAGATAATCAAATTAGTTTTGCAACATCAAGGACAAGCAGTAGTCGTTTAGTTACTTTAGAAAAAGATATTGTAGAAGCTTTAGAGGAAGGCTCTAAAAATGACATTAGCATTTATGATAATGTCATTAATGACAATGATGACGCTAAAAATATATAGCGTAAGAATTGGCATTGAAGGAAGTCCAGATGGAAAATCTGGCACACCAACTTTTGTAAAAAAGTGTAGTGTGTTACACTCATAAATGCGGTTTTGAAAAAAGAAAGCAAATTTAATAAGAACATTTTTCAAAAGAAGAATGGACAATATTGTCCAAGCAAAGAAGCATATGAGTGTTATCACGTTTGGATTGAGATAGATAAAAATGCAAATTGAAAATTAAATAATGGTGCTTATAATAGATTCATCGTCATTATCGTCATCAAAACGTGTGCTACGAAGATATACAAGAAAGGAGAACGATAATATGGCATATACAATATTAAGATTTAAAAAAAATAAAGGTGGTGCAATTGCTGGGTGTGAAAGGCATAATGAAAGAAAAAAAGAAGCATATAAAAGCAATCCAGATATTGATATTAATAAATCCAAAGAAAACTATCATATAATACAAGCACCACAATACACTTATGGAAGAAAAATAAAAGAATTAATAAAAAAATATGGATGTAAGACAAGAAAAGATAGTGTAAAGTTAGTTGAAGCTTTAATAACAGCTTCTCCTGAATTTATGAATAAATTAGAGCCAAAGGAACAAAAAGAATATTTTACAAGAGCAACAGAATTTATAAAAGCAGAAATAGGAGAAGATAGAATAATTTCAGCAGTAGTACACATGGATGAGGCAACACCTCACATGCATTTGGTATTTTGTCCAATAAATAAGGAAGGTAAACTATCTGCAAAAAGTATTTTAGGAAATCAAAAGAGTTTATCCCAATGGCAAACAAAATATTATGAATATATGAATGAAAGATGGAAAGAACTTGAAAGGGGAAAATCAGCACAAGAAACTAAAAGAAAGCATATTCCAACTTGGCTATTTAAATTAGCTGATAATTTAGATTATTTGTATAATCAATTACAAAAAACTATTGAAAATATTAGTATGATAGGAATGAAAAAAGATAAAGCACAAGCAGTTAGTTTATTATCTCAATTTGTTCCAAAGACACAAAAATTTTCTGTAAAAGTAAATTCTTATAATGATTATATTCAAGAACTAGAAGAAAGAGTAAATATTCAAAAGTCAAATAATAAAGAACTTATAGATGAAAATACACAATTAAAGAATAAAATTGTAGATAAGGATTTTGAAACTGATGTAAAGCTAAGGAATATGCAAAATCAAGTTAAAAAGTACGAAAAATATATAAAGAAAGTTCCAAAAGAAATTTTAGATGAAATTGAAGCTAAAGAAAGGGAACGAGAACACAATAAGGAAAAGGAGATGGAACTATAATGTCAGAAAAAATAAAAGAAGAACAGATAGTATATTCGGCTCAAGAAGCTGCAAAAATATTACACTCAAGCCCTAATTATATATATGAATTAGTAAAAAAAGGAAAGCTTAAAGCAGTAAAATTGAAAAGTATAAAGATTCTTAAATCTACTTTAGAAGATTTCTTGAAAGAAAATGAAGGAAATGATCTATCAGATATTGATAATATAAGAAAAATATCGGTATATGAAAATTTAGAAAGATAATAAGTTATGGGTAATGTTACAATTCAAAAAAGAGGCAAATATTATCAATATAAATTTGAAGTAGCTAAAGTAGAGGGCAAAAGAAAATTTATAAATAAGTCTGGGTTTGAAACAAAAGATGAAGCAATTAAAGCAGGAAATATTGCTTATACAGAATATTTAAACACTGGTTTAAATTTTAAAGAGAATACAATTTCATTTAGTGATTATTTAGATTACTGGTATGAGAATTATTGTGAAGTAAACTTAAAATATAATACAAGAAGAACTTATAAAACAATAATGGATAAATATTTAAAACCTGAACTAGGAAAG
>CARBKU010000165.1 GCA_948946035.1 uncultured Clostridia bacterium | reverse complement strand
TTGTCAAGAAAATATATTAGACTTACAAAATCAATTTGAAGAATGTGTTAACTATACTTATAACCTAAAAGATAATAATGATTCAGAATATACTTGTATGGAAAGATTCATTTCATTTGTATTAAGAAATGATTTATATAGATATTCAACTAATACTCAATTATTCTTTAATAATTTAAGTGGATATAAAATAGAATTATCTAGATTATCTAATAGTAAACCTTCTGAAATCAGAAAAAAAATAAAAAACAACGAAATATCTCCTAAAACAAGCAATATATTTTATAGTAACTACTTATCTAATATAGTATTTTTATCATTATATGAAATTGCTACAAATGAATATATTATTATAAAAAATTGCCAAAATTGTGGTAAATACTTTATACCTACTACAAAGCAAACTGAAATATATTGTGATATAACCTATGCTGAAAAAGAACGTTCTTGTAGAGAGACGGGTGCTAGTGAAACTTATAAAAAGAATATAAATGAAATTGAAGGTTATATTATTTATAGAAGAACCTATCAAAAACGATTAATGCAAATAAAGCGAAATCCAGATCCAAATGGAAAAGATTTAGAAAGATTTAATGTTTGGAAATCTAAAGCACAATCAAAAATAAAAAATTTTAAAAAAGGACTTTTAACAGAAGATGATTTAACAACTTGGATGAATAATAATAAAGATTTATAAAAAATACTGTTTCCCGACCACTTTTGATACATATACATCAAAAAATGGTCGGGAATACTAATTATTTACTAATATATTTTTGATTTCTATTCTTAGGTTGTTCTGGAATTGTTAATTGTAATGTACCTTTTTCTAGCAAAGGATTAATATAATTTTTCTTAAAAGTTGCTATATCTTTAAATCCAAACTCATTTGTAACCTCTTTTAAAGTTCTAGCAATTTTACAAAATCCTAAAATATCATTTTCTTGTGGTTTTATTTTCTTAGTGGTTTTCTTAGTGGTTTTCTTATCGGTTTTATCTTCATATTCAAAAGGATTTTCTTTGTATTTAAATGAGACTCTTAAAAAATGATCCATAAATATAAAACAACTTTTATCATAAGCATCTAAAATTCTTAAAACTCCAGAGCCAATATTTTCAATCAGATCAACATCTTTAAATACTCTAATAAGTTCTTTATTTCTTGGAGCAGTAACACCTTCTAAAAATTCTTCTTGTGATAATTCTTGTGGAAGTCCACCTCCAGATGTAATTTCAATTCTATCAGAATATAATTCAATTATTGGAGAAGTATTATATGTATAGTCACTATGAACAATAGCATTTATGACAGCTTCTTTTAATGCTTTACTATCAATCATTTCAACTTCTTTTCTGCCTTTATATTCAATTTTTGCATATACTGTATTTTCCGAAACTAATCGCTCTAAAATTCTATGTGTTGCAGTAATTATACAGCAATAACCATATTCATGATTCTCTATCAATTCTAATTTATTTGTTCCTAAATATTTAACTAATTTTATTGATATATTATTTTCATCTGCAAGTAAATAAGCATTATAATTATATTTTCCTTCATCTGTCAAAAGATTTAGATTTTTTGCAAAATTATCGTTAAGTTTCATTCCATTTTCTTCATAATATATTTTCAATTGCCTAAAACTCAAGTCTTGTCTAGGAGATTCTATTTCTTTTAAAGAATTTTTCACACGTCTAGCATACATTTCATCAATCATATCAAATGTCATTCTTTCTTTACTACTGCCAATTCTAATATAACAACCTTCTGGAGTCCTTCCTTTTTTTCTTAAATAATAAGGTTTTTCCGTTCCACTTGAAATAACTACTTTTATAACATCTTTATCATCTATTGTTTCCACAATTACATCAAATAATCCTAAAGTAGAAGGTTGTATGTTATTCTTTATTCTATCTTTAATTTGCAATTGTGTTAAATCTATATCGTCAACACCAACAACTTGACCATTTTTTCTAACTCCAACATAAATAATTCCACCTTCTTTATAATTAAGAAAAGCAATTACTTCTTGTTCAAAATCTTCGTTTAGTTGTTCTTTATTTTCTATACGATTTGTTTCAATATTCTTCATATAGGTAATCCTCCTAACATTTAAAATTATAAAATAAATTTTACTTAAAATCAACAATTATTGTAAATTTATGGTATAATCACTTTAAAGGAGAAGAATCATGATAGAATTTAGAAAAGTTAATATAAATGAAAAAGAAGACTTAATGCAATTAATGAATGACGTTTTAGACAATTTAGAGAGAAAAGATTTTTTTATGCCATTTACAGAGGAAGAATTAGAAGATATATTCAATCAAGAAAAAATACTAACATTTGGTGCATACGATAATAATAAAATTGTTGGTATGGCTCAATTATATTTGAATCAATCATATGTAAATGAAATTAAAAATATACTAAGTATCAAAAGTGATAAAGTTGCAGAACTAGGTGGATATTTAGTATTATCCAATTATAGAAACAAAGGTATAATGAAACAATTAGAAACTATATTAATTCAAGAAGCTAAAAAATTAAAATATGAATATATCGTTATAACTGTTCATCCTGAAAATATTGCATCAAATAAAGCAACAGAATATACTGGAGCAAAGATTGCAAAAGTTACTAAGTTTGGAGAATATTTAAGAAATATATATTTATTAGATATAGGAGGAAAAGAAAATGATTAAATCAATATTATCAAGGAAAGTTGAAATAAGAAATAATGGGCTTAATGGTAAGGGTATTTTTGCAAAAGAATTTATAAAGAAGGGCGAAATGGTCTTTATTAAAGGAGGACATCTTTTAACTAGAAATGAAATTTTTTCTACAGGTGTAATCAACAGCTATTTCCCTATTAGTGATTAATATTTTTTAGGAGCAATAAGCAAAGAGGAAGAAGAAAATATAAAATTATTTGAAAATCACTCTTGTAATCCTAATTGTGGATTACGAGGAGAAATAACATTTATTGCCATGAAAGATATTAACAAAGATGAAGAATTAACAACGGATTATGCTTTTATAGACAATGAAGATTATCAATTCGAATGCACTTGTGGTGCAGAAAACTGTCGTAAAATTGTTACAGGTTATGATTGGAAAATAAAAGAATTGCAAGATAAATATTATGATTATTTTGCACAATATTTAAAAGAGAAAATAGATAAGATAAGAAAGGACAAAATGAATTATGAGTAAAGAATATGCAATGAATGATGAAGATTATATTGATATTGCTATAGAAATATCTAAACATGCTAAATATCCTTATGGTGCTATTGTAGTAAAAGATGGAGAAATCATTGGTAGAAGTGATGATAAAACTTTAATGGAAACAAGTATGTATTCTCATGCAGAATTAGAAGCAATAGAAAGTGCTTCTAAAAATAAAAATTTGTATGGCGATTTAAAAGGTGCAACAATGTATGTATCTTGTGAGCCTTGTATGATGTGTATGGGTGCAATATTATATGAAGAATTTTCAAAAATAGTCTATGCTGCAACATTACAAGATAGTAATGATAATTATTGTCCAGAGATAATTACTGACATAGATGTATTATCAAGATATAGTAATAACAAAATTGAAATAGTAAAAGAATTACATAGAAATAAAGCAGTTGATGTTTTAAGAATGAAAGGAGAAGAATAGATGGCAAAAGAATACTTTGATTTGTTAGATGAAAAAGGTAATAAAACAGGAAAAACAAAATTAAGAAGTGAAGTTCACAGAGATGGAGATTGGCACAAAGCTGTACATATATGGATTATAAATAATAATGGAGAAATATTATTACAAAGAAGATGTGCAACAAAAGATAGTAATCCCAATATGTTAGATATATCTAGTGCAGGACATTTATCTGCTGGAGATGACTCATTATCTGGAGCAATAAGAGAATTAAAAGAAGAACTTAATTTAGATGTTAAACCAGAAGAATTACAATTTATAAAAACTCTAAAAAGAAGTTCCAAATATACAGCTACTTTTATAAATAATGAATTTGATGATTTATATATTTTAAGAACTAATAAAAGAATTGAAGATATGAGATTTCAAA
>CARBKU010000164.1:356-4081 GCA_948946035.1 uncultured Clostridia bacterium | reverse complement strand
TATTTTCTTATCTATCTCTTCAAAATCAGTATCATTGATGCCATTATAAAACTTTTCCTTTAATATTCGTTTTACGATATTTATTTCATCAAGAGTCTTATTTATAGCTTCTTTTGGGACATAGTATGTTATAATATGATTTTTTTTATCTTGCGAAAATTTTGCTCCAACTATTCGTTTACTCATGTCAGTACTATCATATTTAAAAAATGCACCTATTCTTCTTGATTTTGCAACTATATCTTTATAATGAGCACTAAAAAATATACCATCAACATATTTAGTAGTTTTGCTTTCCCAATATATCTTTATTTTATTTATGTTATCTATTAACTTTTCTATCTTTTCTATTTTAACTACTGCTTGTTTGGGTAAAGAAGGAGGTCCAAATGTATTAGGATGAGACTTTTGGGTAAAAGTTCCTTTAAGTTTTAAAATATTATTCATTTCCATCCCCCTTTAATTTTCTTGAAATATTACTTTTAGGAACTCCAGTTATTTTCTCTATATCTCTAACTGTAAATCCTTTATCCTTTAATTCTTTTATTGATAGTTCCTTCATCTTTTCTTGTAAAAGTACTGCTGAATATAATCTTTTTAAATAATCAAATTCACTATTGGGTTCGCTAAACGCTAATGATGTTCTAATAATGTTTTTCAATTCTCCTGGATAAGGAATATTAGTTAATAAATTCATTATTTTTCTAAATAGTTTTATATCTCTTCCTGCTTTTTCAAATCTTGGTAAATACTCATTTAGTATCGCTTCTGAAATATCTAGTAAATCATCTCTTGAATATCTATCAAAATTAACAATAGCATCAAATCTTCTAGTTAATGCTTTATCTAGGTTTTTATAAAGGTTTGTAGTAGCAACAAATAATACTCTAGCATCTAAATTATCTAATTCTTTTAAAATACTTGATGTCACTCTTCCCATTTCCCTTATATCTCGTGAATTAATTCTATCCATTGCAATTGCATCAATCTCATCAAATAAAATTATTACTCTATCTGGATTGGGTAACATTTTTATTTCTGAAAAAACTTCAGTCATATTTTTCTGTGTTTGCCCCATTTTACTATCTATGATAGAACTAAAGTCAACACTATATAATTCTCTAGATAGAATTCTTGCTATCTGTTTAACACTTTCTGTTTTTCCTGTACCTGGTGGTCCTTCAAATAAAAATTTATTTATACCAACATTGTGGTTAACTGCATTTATTATACCATATATATCATTTGTAATATCAGATGGTAATGGTAGTCGAGAATTTCCTATTTCTACTTTTTGAAAAAAATTCAAATTAAATCTTTCTCCTTGAGGTATAAAAACATTTGCATCTGATAATAATCCCATAATATAATCCGCAACTAAATTATCACCTGTATCATAAAAATATTTTGCTACTTCTAACGCTTCTGTTCTAAAAGCAGCTTCATTCTTTTCTTCGTGATATCTTATCAAATTTATTAAATTCTTCTTTTTCATATGTTGCACCTCCATAATTATACTATCATTTTTGAAACAAATATGCAATAGTTTGGGACAAATATTTTCAATTTCATTTATAAAAAAAGAGAAGACTATTTCTATATCTTCTCTAAGTATTCATTTAACTTTATTACTTTTTACATTTTGGACATTTAGGAGAACGAACTTTATTATATATTGATTTTTTATATTCTTCTCCGCATTCTTTACATTTCCACCATACATTAACCTTAGCAGTCGGCAAATAATCTTGTGGATTTAATCCATTGTTCTTAATATAATTCCACTCCCTAGCAATTTCTGGATATTTAGTCTTTAAATCATTATAGTTGGATAACACTTTATGATTAGAACAATATGGACATCCACTACCTCCATTTCTTACTGCTATTAAGCTATTCCATTCATGTCCATTACTACATTTCCACCATACTCTTTTATTAGATAAAGGAGCAACTTGATCAGGTTTTAAATTACCATTTCTTTCATAATTCCATTCTTTTGCCACCTCTGGATTTTTTGTCTTTAAATCATTATAGCCTTTTAAAATCTTCTTCCCATTACAAATTGCACATCCTGATTTTTTTCTACTATTAATTGTTGCTTCCCATTCATGACCACATTTTCCTTTCCACCATACTTTCCTAGGACTTCCATGTAAAACTTCATTAGGTTTTATTTTTCCATTTTTTTCATAATTCCACTCTTCAGCTACTTCTGGATATATTGTCGCTAAATCATTAAATCCAGGCCACACTTTTTGATTCATACAATACGGACATTTTCTTATTTTATCATCATGTATTCTATAATTTATTGCAACAGCCCACTCATGTCCGTTTTCACACTTCCACCATACCTTTTTACCAGAACTTTTTGTTACTTGATTAGGTTTTAAATCTCCATTTTTTTCATAATTCCATTCTTTTGCTAGTTCTGGATATACTTCTTGTAACGAGTTTTCTTTTTCACTATATTCTATTAAACTATTTATTTCATTTATATCTCTATCAAAATTTACATCTATATAAATATTCAATACCTTTTCTATCCATTTTAATGAGCTAATTACATGAGTTCCATCTGCTCTTATATCATCTAAATAAAAGTCTTTAGATTTTCCATTTAGTTTTTTACATCCCTTTTCTCGTATTCTAATTAAATTTATTTCATTTTGGATACATATATTATTTTTTCTGTTATCCTTTTGAGTATTTGTGTGCCATTTTCTTCCGTCATATTCTATACCTGTTTTTATACTTGGAATAAAAATATCTAATTCCATTGGTTTTAACCATTCTGGCTTATAATTCTCAATTGCATCACTATATTGTTTTTTTATATAAAAATATATTATTTTTTCTGGTAAAGAAGTCTGCATTTCAGTAGCACATTGTTTACACCCATTTCCGCAATTTCTACTAGCAATAGTAGAAATCCATTCATGTCCTTTTTTACATTTCCACCATACTTTTTTCCCAGAACTTTTTGTTACTTGATCAGGTTTCAAATCTCCATTTTTTTCATAATTCCATTCTTCGGCTAATTTAGGATTTTGACTCATCAAGTCATTGTATCCCTCTAGAACTCTATGTCCTGCACAATATGGACAATTATCTCCATTGACTCTATTTCTTAATGTCGCTTTCCATTCATGACCACATTTTCCTTTCCACCATACTTCTTTCTTTATTGTAGACATTAACTGATTAGGTTTTAAATCTCCATTTTTCTCATAGTTCCACTCTTTTGCTAGTTCTGGATATTTTGTTGCAAAATCATTAAATCCTGAAAGTACTTTCTGATTTGTACAATATGGACATCCATGTTTCATCTTTGTTCTATAAAATAATTTTGTTTTCCACTCTCCTTTGCACTTGCCACATTTCCACCATATAACCTTCGCACTCCCTCTTACAATTTCTGTTGGTTTTAGTTGATTATTTCTTTCATAATTCCATTCTTTAACTAATTCATAATCTGTTGTAGCTAAATCATTATATCCTATTAATATTTTACGATTAGAACAATATGGACATCCATCACCTCTATTTCTGTCTGTAATCTTATGCTCCCATTCATGACCTTTTTTACATTTCCACCACACTTTTCTATTACTTCCTAATGTGAAATTTTTCGGATCTAATTTTTGGTTCCTTTCATAATTCCATTCTGCCATTAATTTTTTATTATCTATTAAATATCCTTGTTTGTTCATTTTATTATA
>CARBKU010000164.1:0-346 GCA_948946035.1 uncultured Clostridia bacterium | reverse complement strand
TATTTAACTAATATTAAAATAATACCACATTATCTACATTTTAGCAATTCAATTTTCGATAGTTTAATTTATTGAAACTATTTATATAAAAGGCTGTTACTTTTCATATAGTAACATTTTATAAACTTATCTACTTAAATATTTGTCTTTTTTCTTTGTTTTTGTAATGTTATCTTGTTCCCTTTTCATCTGTTGTTCAATCTTTATAACTTCTTTAATTTTTGGTATATCTTCTAAAATCCAATTTGCTATTTTTAGATTTTTTCTATATTTATTTAAAATAGTAGTACATTCATCTCGCTTTTGTTTATATTCTTTTATTAAGTCATCATCTATACAATTCCTT
>CARBKU010000163.1 GCA_948946035.1 uncultured Clostridia bacterium | reverse complement strand
AAAGATTCTTACAAGCAATATTAGAAATTGCATTAATTCCATTTGTTATTTCAAGAAAACCTGTAAATAATGGTTTTATAAAACTAGTATCAATATTAATAGAATTAAATAAAGGTGTGAATATATATTCAAATAAATTTAACATACCACTCGATTTACAAATAGATATTATACTAGAAAACAAAACAACAAACCCACCTATTAATAATAAAGTAGAAATACTGCTGTTAATACTTTCTGCTAAAACTTCACCTAAATTTGATATACTTACATTATTTTTTATATTACTATTATTTGAATTTGAAAGTCTAAGTTCATTATGTATATTTTTTTTCCAAAATCTAAACAAAAATCCAACTGTTATACAAGCTAATAGATGTGTTGTAAAAAGTAACAAACCAATAGTTGAATTTTTAAACATTAAAATTCCAACAGTGCCTATTATAAATAGTGGACCTGAATTGTTTGTAAAACTTAACAGTCTTTCACATTCTTCTTTTGTACATATATTATTTTTTCTAAAATTTGTAGCAATTTTGGCTCCAATTGGATATCCACTTATTAATCCCATAACAAAAGCAAAAGAACCTTCACCCCTTACATTAAATAAAGGTTTCATGTATTTGTTTAATATTCGTCCTAGAATAGTTACAATATTTGTATGCATTAGTAATTCTGTTGCTACAAAGAATGGAAAAAGTGATGGAACAACAGATGTGGCCCATAAAGTGAGTCCGGATTTTACAGCTGGTAAATTGCTTTTGGAGAATAGTAGTAGTCCTAGGGTAAATAATAGAAATATTGCAGGTAAGATATTTCTTTTAATTTTTACTACATAAAAATTTGGTTTTAAAATCATTGTTACACCTCATTCTATTAATATATATTAAAAAAAATTTATAATATGTGCTATTGTGGATAGAAGAAAAAATCATCTTGTTTTTTTTATAAAAAAATGATATAGTAAAATAAAATTTAAAGAAAACGGTATTATAAAAATACAAAAGAAATAAAATTAAATAAAAAAGGAAGTGAGACATTGGATTTTAAAAAATTAATATTAGAATCTAATTTACAACTAGACAAAGAAAGCATTATTTTTGACGAACCAATGAAAAATCACACAACATTTAAAATAGGTGGTACAGCAGAATGTCTAATAAAAGTAAAAGAAGAAAAAGAACTAAAAGAAATAATAGAATTTGCAAATGAAAAAAATATAAAAACAACAATTATAGGAAATGGAAGTAATATATTAGTTTCAGATAAAGGAATAAAAGGAATAGTAATATTAAATAGAATAGAAAAAATAGAAATAAATAAAAACAAAGAAAATGCAGAAATTACAGTTGGTTCAGGAACTAAAATGAGCAAGTTAGCAAACACCTTATTTAAAGAAGAAATAGAAGGTTTTGAAGAACTTTCAGGAATTCCAGGTACAGTTGGTGGAGCTATTCTTATGAATGCAGGAGCACATGGAAAAGAAATTAAAGATATTATTAAGTCTGTAAAATGTATAGATTACAATTGTAAAGAATATGAATTCACATCAGAAAAACTAGAATTTGGGTACAGAACAAGTAAATTTAAAAATAAAGAATATATAATAACAGAAATAAAAATGTTACTAAATAATGGAAATAAAGAAGAAATTAAAAACAAAATGGATGAGTACAAAAAATATAGGGTAGAAAAGCAACCAATAGAATATCCAAGTGCTGGTAGCACATTTAAAAGAGGAGAAGACTTTATTACTGCAAAATTAATAGATGAAGCAGGTTTAAAGGGATATGAAATAGGAGGAGCAAAAATATCTACAAAACATTGTGGCTTTATAATTAATACAGGAAATGCAACAGCAAAAGATGTTGTAGAATTAACTAATTACATAAAAAAAGAAATAAAAAGTAAGTTCAATAAGGATATAGAACTAGAAATAGAACTAATGTAAAAGAGGGAGAAGTAAAATGAAGGGATTTTTAGACTGGTTTAAGTCAAGTAATAAAATGAAAAGATGGATTTTGCTAATATTGGCAGGAATGTTATTAGCATGTTATGGTTTAGCAGAAATATTAGTAATGAAAGAAATATCATTTGGAGAGGTTGCAAAAATAGTAGTAATATTTGTAATAGGATTTATTGCAATTGTTTTGGGGCTAGTATTTTCAAATAAAAGGACGATGGAAATACTAATAGAATCAACAGATAAAAGAATGGAAAATAGAAAAAATGTAAATATAAATTCATTAATATTTAATAAAACAGTATATGATAAAGGTCCAAATATAGTAGTAATTGGAGGAGGAACAGGTCTAAATACAGTTTTAACAGGTTTAAAAAGATATACTAGTAATGTAACCGCAATAGTAACAATATCAGACTATGGAGAAGGAACTACACAATCAAGAAAAGAATTAGAATTATTACCTTTAAATGATGTAAAAGATAGTCTAATATCTTTAGCAAATAATGAAGGCGAAATAGAAAAATTATTTAACTATCAATTCGAAAGAGGAAAATTTAAAGGATTTGATTTTTTTGATATATACTTTTCAGCAATGCAAGAAATTAATGAAAACTTTGAAGATGCTATTGTAAAATGTGGTGATGTACTTAATATGACTGGTAAAGTTATACCAGTTACATTAGACGAAATGAACATTATTGCAGAACTTGCAAATGGGTATATTGTAGAAGAAAAGTCAAAAATTTCAGAAGTAGTATCTGATAAAATAACAAAAATAAACAGAATATTATTAAGCCCATCAAACTGTAAACCAGCACCAGGGGTATTAGAAACTATAAAAAATGCTGATTGTATTGTTATAGGACCAGGGAGCTTATATACAAATGTAATACCAAATCTTTTAGTAAATGGGGTAGCAAAAGCAATAAAAGAAAGTGCAGCAATAAAAGTATATGTAAGTAATATTATGACAGAGCCAGGTCAAACTGACGACTATGGTGTATCAGACCATATAAATGCAATTGTAGAACATTGTGGACAAGGGATAGTTGATTACTGTATTTATGATACAGGAGAAGTTGTTCCAGAATTTATAAAAAGATATAATTTAGAAGGACAAGACTTAGTAGATCAAGATATTGATAAAGTTAAAGGAATAAGTTTTTTACAAAGAAACTTGTCTATGATTAAAGATGATTTAATTCGTCATGACCCTAATTTAGTAGCGTCAGCTATTATTGAATTGGTCTGTGATGACTTAAAATATCAAGATAAGCAAAATGATCCTCAATATGTAATGCTAAATAATAAATTAAGAGAAGAAAAAAGAATAAAAAGAGATATGGATAGAAGAGACAAAAGATTAAAACAAGAGAAAAAAGGTAAAAGAATAAAAGTTGAAAAAGGAAAAAGCAAATTTTCAGATAAGTATAGTGATAGAATTGTTTCAATAAAAGAAGCAGATGCAGAAACTAGATATAAAAAGCTAAATAAATAATAAAAATAACTGTAATAAATAAGTTTAATAAATGGAGGAAAAATGAAAGTTACAAAAGAAAATTTGAAATTAGAAAATGCTTTAAATAAAGAATGGATAATAACAAATGGGATAGGAGGATATAGTTCTTCTACTATAATTGGTGCAAATACTAGAAAATATCATGGGTTACTTATAGCACCACTAACACCTCCAGCAAGAAGATATTTAATACTTTCTAAAATAGATGAAAGTATTGAAATTAGCAATAAAAAATATGATTTATATACAAATATATGTAAAGAATATATTTCACAAGGATACAAAAATCAAATAGAATTTGAAAAAGAATATATACCAATATTTAAATACAAAGTTGGAGAAACAGAAATTACAAAAAAAATATGCATGGACTATGGCAAAAATACAGTAGCAGTATATTATAAAATAAAAAATGGAAATGATAGTGCAAAATTAACAATAGCTCCAATAATCAATTTTAGGGATTTCCATACAATGAGTACAGAACATTATTTTAATGTAAAACAATATATTAATAAAAATAAAGCAAAATTAGTTATAGATGGTAATTCACAAACTCCAGTGTATATGTATTTATCAAATGGTGAATATAAAGAACATCAAAAT
>CARBKU010000162.1 GCA_948946035.1 uncultured Clostridia bacterium | reverse complement strand
GATGAAGATTTTCAGAACATTTTACTATTAAGAAAATTTATAAAAACTGGAAATCCATTAGATTATTTTAACGAAGATCTAAAAATAGAAAGGAAGGAAAACGAAAATGAACAATAACAAAGAAAAAATACAACCTACAAAATTATATTTAAATAAAAATGAGTATAACAAATTATTTGAAGTATTATCTCTAAACGAAAGAAGAAATGATACAGAGAAAAGTCAAAAAGCTACTGAACTAAAAGAAAAATTAGTAAGATTTGCTTCAGTATTAGATAAAAGAGAACAAGATACAGAAGAAAGAGCAATAATTAGTTTATTTCCAATAGAAATTAAGTTTTTACTAAATCAATTATTGGATTTTGTAAATTATATGCCAAGTAAAGATTATTTTGAAGATTTAAGAGAGGAAACTATTCAAAGAAAAGCAAATAAGGAGGTTTAGTCAATGGCTAATAAAATGCAGTTGATAACTGAATTATCAAATAATATAATAAATGAAATAACAAATACTCCTGAAAATTGGTTAAGTTTTCTTGATACAGCTTCTAATAATTATAAATATTCATTTAATGAACAAATATTAATATATGCACAAAGACCAGATGCAACAGTTTGTACTGATATAGATACCTGGAATAAAAGATTACATAGGTGGATAAAAAAAGGTTCTAAAGGTATTGCATTAATTACAAATGATAATGGGATACAGGGATTAAGGCATATTTTTGACATATCAGATACTTATGATAAATATGGTAGAAATGTTTATATATGGCAAGTAGAAAATGGAACAGAAAATGAAATAATTGAAACACTTGAAAATAGATTTGGAGAATTAGATAATAAAAACGATTTAGCTGAAGCTATTATAAATTCTGTAACAAATCTTGTAGAAGATAACTTTCAAGATTATTACTCTGATTTTAATTCAATAGTAAATAATAGCTATTTAGAAGAATTAGATGAATTGAATCTTGAGTTATATTTTAAAAATATGATGAAAAATTCTATTTCATATATGGCATTAAAAAGATGTGGCATTGATCCAAAAGAATATTTTGATATAGAAGATTTTAGAAATATAGTAAATTTTAATACACCTGAAGTAATAGCCAGACTAGGTATTGCAACAAGTGATATTGCAGAAGTTGAGCTGCATGAAATTTATACTACTGTTTTAGATTTAAAAAAATCTGAAAAAAATATATCTCATACATTTGTTAAAAATAATAATGAAGAGTATCATGAAATTAAAGATAATAAAATTGAAAGGGGTAATGAAAATGAAAGAAATAATAACATACCACCAAGAGGGGGATTATCAAATACCAGACCTAATAATGCCAGAACAGGAGAAAGTACAATTAGGGACATTCGCAAGAATGAGAATGAAATACATAAAAGAGAACAAGAGAGGTCTATATACAGAACTGATGATGAAAGGAACATTAACACAACACCTAGTGGAAATAGAGAAAACAGCATTACAAAGAGTGGAACAGATAGTCAAGAAACTAGCGAAAGACAACAAAGTGAACGAACAACTGAAAGCACAGGATCAAATGACATGGGTTGGATTAATGAACAACTTCAGAAATCAAGCACAAGAAATAGTAATGCAGGAACTAATTTACAGCTAAACTTATTTGCTAATAATATATCTGAAGAACAACAAAAAGAACTTATTAATGATTTAGAGGCAGAGCAAAGCTCTGTCTTTAGCTTTACTCAAGAAATGATTGATAGTGCTTTATCTGAAGGTAGTCATTTTGAAAATGGTAAATTTAGAATATATAAACAGTTTATGCAAAGCATGTCTGAAAGTGAAAATATGACATTTCTTAAAATAGAATATGGTATTGGTGGAACATCATCTATAAAAGACTTTTCTGGTATAGGAATGGATTATAGTTCTAAAGGAATAACATTAAGAAATGGTTATAAAGATGATAGTAAAGAAATTCTATTAAGTTGGGCAAAAGTAGAAAAAAGAATTAAAGAATTAATAATGGCTGATAGATATTTAACTATTGATGAAGTAGATAAATATCTTGAATGGGAAAAGAATGAATATGAAAATCAGAAATGGATGTTTGAAAGAGGTCAAAAAGATAAAGCATCTGAAGAAACTTTTGATATAAATAATATTGATAAAAATTACAAATTAAAAGATGGAAATTACTTTCATTTTCATACTAATGAAGAAGGTTATTATTATGCAATATATGATAAATTTGGAATTGAGCAAGATGGAGGACTATTAGAATATTCTGATAATGAAGAAAATGAAACATTAATGAGTATTAGAAAAAGATTAGCAGAGTTTACTGATATAGAAGAACTTGCAGATGAAAATCTTGAAGAAGTAAATCAAGATGATATGGATTATATAACAAGTGGGCAACAAGCAGATGATATAGCAAAAGATGTTGAACAAGTAATTATAAATAATGCAATAGATTCAGTAAACGAACTAAAAGAAGAAACAAAAGAATTACTAGAAGAAACTAAGTTTAAAGTAGGTCAAATTATCTATTTAGAAAGTGATAGAAAATATAGAGTTGAAGCCATAAATAAAGATTTAGATGCATTAGTATTATTAGATATAACAATGCTTGAAACTGTACATTATCCAATAACAAGAAATATTAGTTTATTACAAGCAATATCTTTATATGAAAAAAATGCACTTAATTTTAAAAATAAAGAAGATAAAGAGGTTGTAAGTCAAGAAGATATTAAACAAGCTCAAAATGTAATAAATTTATTTAAAGTACGAGAGGAAAATGGAAAGCCACTTAATAGAGAGGAATATTATCAAAATCAAGAAAAGATTAATTATCATATTGAAAATAATAATTTGGGCGAAGGAACTCCTAGACAAAAAGTATTGAGAAATATTGAAGCAATAAAACTTTTAAATAAATTAGAAGATGAAAATAGACTTGCTAATAAGGAAGAACAAGAAATATTATCTCAATATGTTGGTTGGGGAGGACTTCCTGATGTGTTTGATGAAACAAAGTTAAATTGGAGTGAAGAGTACAAAGAATTAAAAGAGCTTCTAACTGATGAAGAATATTCTCAAGCAAGAGCTTCAACATTAACATCTTTTTACACACCACCGATAGTTATAAAATCTATTTATACTGCACTAGAGAATATGGGATTACAAGAAGCAAATATATTAGAACCATCTTGTGGTATTGGTAATTTCTTTGGAATGTTACCAGAAAACCTACAAAATTCTAAATTATATGGAGTAGAATTAGATAGCATTACAGGTAGAATTGCAAAACAATTATATCAAAAGGCAGACATTAAAGTTACTGGTTATGAAAATGCAAATCTTCCAGACTCTTTCTATGATGCTGCAATAGGTAATGTTCCATTCGGAGATTTTAAAGTACCAGATAAAAGGTATGATAAAAATAAGTTTATGATACATGATTATTTCTTTGCTAAAACTTTAGATAAAATAAGACCTGGAGGAGTAATAGCTTTTATAACATCTAAAGGTACAATGGATAAAGAAAATCCAGAAGTCAGAAAATATATAGCTCAAAGAGCTGATTTAATTGGGGCAATAAGACTTCCAAATAATACATTTACAAAGAATGCAGGTACTGAAGTAACATCTGATATTATCTTTCTACAAAAAAGAGAAAATATGACCGATATAATGCCAGACTGGGTATATTTAGATAGAGATGAAAATAATATCTCCATGAATAAATACTTCGTAGATAATCCAGATATGGTTTTAGGAAATATGGAGATGAAATCTACTCAATATGGTTTTGACTCAACTTGTAAGCCTTATGAAAATCAAACATTAGAAGAATCATTAAATTATGCTATAACTAATATTCATGCAAGAATTGAAGATTATCAAGTAGAAAATGAATATGAAGATACTGATAAAAGCATTCCTGCTGATCCTACGGTTAGAAATTTCTCATATACTTTAGTTGATGGAAAATTATATTTTAGAGAAAATAGTAAAATGTTTCCTCAAGATATTCCATTAACTAATGAAAATAGAATTAGAGGAATGATAAAATTAAGGGAACAAGTCAGAGAATTAATT
>CARBKU010000161.1 GCA_948946035.1 uncultured Clostridia bacterium | reverse complement strand
AAATTAAAATTTAATATAGCTATATTTCAAATGAAAGAGGAGGAAAAATTAGCTATGAATAATAAAAAAATGAAATTTAGTAAAGGAATAGGCGTTGTAGCTTGTTTGGTAATTGCTACAACAGGAGTTGTGTTTGCAAGTAGTAAAGTAATTGAAAATATTTGGAAAACTCCAGATAAAGTAGAAGTTCCAAAGGATGGTATTATAAAAATTACAGAGGAAAGCAAAAAAGAAAATATAACAGAAGAAAGAGCAAAAGAAATTGCAGTGATTAAACTTAAAGAAATAGGATTTAATTCAGATATAGTTGGTACAAATCATTATAAACTAATAGATTCTAATAAAATAATGTATAGATTTAAAACGAAAGATAATTTTTCAATAAGTATTGATGGTTTAACTGGTAGTTTTTTTGAAATTTGGAATGAAAATAAAAATATTCAGAATGAAAATATTACAATAACAGAAGAAGAAGCAAAAGAAATGGCAAGTAAGTATTATAAATTGTTTGGATATGCAGAAGAAGAATATGAATTGACAAAGATATGGTCAAATAATAAAGAGGGGATAGGAGAAGGACCAGGATTTAAATTTGATATAAGATATAACAAAAAATATGGAGAAGTTTATAATCCATATGAGTATATAAGCCTTTCGATTGAATCAAAAAATAAAGCTTTAAGTTATTTTAGAGTAGAAAATATACCTTATGATAATAATGAAATAATAGTTTCAGAAGAAGAGGCAATTCAAATAGCATTAAATGAAGATAAAAAAATAGAAACAAATAATATTGAAAAAACGGAAGTAAAGAAAATGGTTGTTAAAATGAATGCTGATGCTTATGATAGAACTAATAATAAAGAAGAGTATTATAAATCTAAGCAGACAGTGGACTATCCATTAGAAAAACGCAATTATTATGTTGTAGAAGAAAGAGTAAGAAATGCTTGGGTTGTAGAGATCACATATGAAGATAATTATGATGACGATATTGTAAAAAGATATACAGAAGGTAAGTATAATTACTTTGTAGATTGTACAACTGGTGAGATAATTGGAGGGGCATCAATGAACTATACTGATTACTAAATTTGTCTATTTAAAATGTAAGTATATTAACATTTTCAACTACTCTACTTATTTATAATTCTTACTAAACTATAACAAATTGATAAAAAAATGGCTAAAAAAACAAAATAATTGAAAAATAAATACATTTATTATATAATAATTTATAGGAAATTAAAAATATAAAGGGAGGAATTAAAGATGTTCAAAAGCAAAAAATTCATAATAATTGTAATGGTACTTTTAACATTTTTAGCAGGTAATTCAATAAAATCAATAGCAACAAATGAAAAAGAAATAGGAATAAGTTATTATACACATGTTCAAGATTATGGATGGGAAGCAGATTTTTCTAAAAGTAATGGACAGATTTCAGGTACACAAGGAAAATCAAAAAGATTAGAAGGAATAAAAATAAAAGGAATAAATTTACCAGCTGGAGCAAAAATTCAATATAAAGTTCATGTACAAGATGTTGGATGGCAAGAGTGGAAACAAGATGGCAACATGGCTGGAACCAGTGGTAAAAGTAAAAGGCTAGAAGGAATAAAAATAAGACTAGTAAATATGCCAGGATATTCAGTAGAATATAGAGTACATGTTCAAAATATTGGATGGCAAGAATGGAAGCAAGATGGTGCGATGGCAGGAACAGAAGGAAAGTGTTTAAGACTAGAAGGGATACAAATTAGAATTGTAAAAAAACAAAATAAAGGTTCAATTAATATAGAAACAAATTTAGATTCACAAACTTTTTATAATGAAATATCAGTTTCAGGTTGGAGAATATCAAATGTAGATAATTCAAAATTAAAAATATATTTAGATGATGAAGATATTACTTCAAATTCAAACTTACAATACAAAAAAAGAACAGATTTAGCAGAAAAAATTAGTTATGGAACTGAGTCTGAATATACAAAACCTGGATTTAGCTTTAATATACCAACAACTAATGTAACGACTGGTACTCATAAATTAACTATAAAATTAACTACACCTGATGAAAAAACAGTTTTGACTACATATAATAAAAATATAAAAGTTGATAAAAACATACATGTAAGTTATCAATCACATGTACAAATGGTAGGATGGCAAGGAAGAAAATTAGATGGAGAAACATCTGGTACATCTGGACAATGTAAAAGAATAGAAGCAATGAATATAAAAGCTTACAATTTACCAAGTGGTGTAAAATTAAAATATAAAGCACACATTCAAGATAAAGGATGGAGTACATGGACAGAAAATGGACAAAATGTTGGTACAACTGGACAAAATAAAAGATTAGAAGCAATAAAAATAAAACTAGAAAATACAGATAAATATTCAATAATGTACAGAACTCATGTACAAGATTATGGATGGCAAGATTGGACCTATGATGGAGAAATGTCAGGAACAGAAGGTTCTTCAAAAAGAATAGAAGCAATACAAATTAAAATTGTAAATAAAATAACACAAGAAAAAACAATTGCATACTTAGATAGTTATACAGAAGGTATAACAAACGAAAAGAATAATATAACAGGATGGGTTATGACAAATGTTAAAGATACAAAGTTGAAATTATTAATTGATAATAAAGAAATATCTGTTAATATGAAAAGAAGTAGAGACCAAGGAGTATTTAATACAGTAAAAGGATATGGAGGAGAAGAATTAAATCCAACACCAAAATTTACAGCCAATATAGACTTTTCAAAATATTCCTTAGGAAATCATAATATAAAAATACAAGTAATTTCTAAAGAAGGAAAAGTATTAGCAGAAAAAAGTAGAACAATTACTATAAAAAAGAAAATAGAAATGTCAACAGGAACATATGGAATTTCAGGATTAAAAGCTAAAGGTGATAGCAAAGGTTCTGATTTACAATATTATAAATATGGTAGTGGACCAAATGTATTTTTTGCAACATTTTGTGTTCATGGATTTGAAGATAAATGGGGAAGAGATGGAACTGAATTAATAACTATAGCTAATAAGTTTTGGAACTATTTAAGAGCTAGTAATGACTCAAACATTGCAGATAAATGGACTATATACATTTTCCCAGAAGTAAATCCAGATGGTAGAAGAGCAGGATGGACAAATAATGGTCCAGGTAGAACAACTTTATTTACTAATGCACCAGATAATAAAGGAATAGATTTAAATAGATCATTTTCTTCAGGATTTAAATATCAATCAAATTCAAGAAATTATACTGGTACACAACCTTTCCAAAGCTATGAAGCAAGATATTTAAGAGATTTTCTATTAGCTAATAAATCAAAAAACGGTCAAACAATTTTAGTTGATTTACATGGATGGACACAACAATTAATTGGAGATGCAACTATTAGAGGATATTATAGACAACAATTTCCAGAAAATAGTGATACTGCAAGTTATGGAAGTGGATATTTAATTAATTGGGCTAGAAATTCATTAGGTTCAAGTAGTAGAGCAGCAAAATCTGCATTGATTGAATTACCAGATTACATCCAAACACCTGAAGATGTACAAAAACATAATTTAGCAAATAGATACATTAATGCAACTATGGCAATGTTAAGAGGAATAAATTAAAATAGGAGAGTAGTATGAAAAAACTTACTAATAAACAAATAGCAATTATATCAGTTGTATTAATATTGGCAATTACAAGTGTGGTAGTATTTATATGTATAAATAATAATAATAAATCTAATGAAGATTTGCAAGAAGAAAATTGGGAAAATCAATATACACAAATTGATAAAAATGAAATACAATATCAAGATAGTGCAACTGTTGACGAAATAAAAAAAGAGATAGGATTATCAGCAGATAGCAATTTATATGAAATTAACACAGAATATGATGGAAGAAAAATTTTAAATATAAAAGCAAGTGTACAATATAAAATTGCATTTGCAGGTATTATTAAAAAAGAAATTCCTAATTTAAATGATGCAGATACAATACTACAAGAAAATCACCCAGATAAAAATGGTATTTGGATTGAAAAAAATAGCAAACAATTTATATTAGAATTAATT
>CARBKU010000160.1 GCA_948946035.1 uncultured Clostridia bacterium | reverse complement strand
TATATATCAGCATTTTCATAGAATAATATTAGTAAAAGTATTATCTAGTAACAATGATTATAAAATAAAAAAACTATATGTTTAATGATGACATATAGTCTTTTTATGTATAACTTTTAATTTATTCTGCTTTAGCAAATATTATTAATCTTGCTTTACTATCATCTGTACAAGTTGATAATGTTATTTCTGGTTTTCCTCCTGTATCTCTTTGATAGAAAGATGTATCTTCTGGTGTTGTCTCAAATTTATTGTATATTGTATATGTTAGTTTTGTTCCTGAATTATCTGTTAAGTATATTTTATCTCCTAAATTTAACTTTTTATTATTAGAGAAAAATAATCCATTTCTATAGTTATGCCCTATTATAACAGTATTTCCTGATTGATTAATTCCTGTTCCATATAAAAATGCTACTGCTGTTTCTATTGATTTTTTTGTTACTTTTTCTAATACTGGATATTTAAAATTAGTTGCTGGAATTTCCATTGTTCCTAAAACACCAAATCCCTTGTACGTTTTTTTAATTGACCCATTAGATGTTTTTGTACCTTCTATTTGATCTAATGGATTTTCATCAGATGCAACATTTTGTTCTTCTGACTCATTTTGTTCTTGTATCTCTCCCTCAAAATTATCAACAAAATCTGATGTATCTGTTGTTACTGCATATTTTTGATAATAATCATATGCTAAAAAGCCTAAAAGTCCTAAAATTGCAATTATAACTATTACTAAAATGACAGTTAATACTTTACTATATTTACTTTCAAACATATATTTTACCTCCGTACATACTTTTCACTATATTTATTATAGCATATTTAATGATTAAATATCAATATTAATATATAAAAATCAAATTATCTTTTCTCCAAATTGTTGTCCAGCTAATAAATGAAAATGTAAATGCATTACCTCTTGTCCTCCATTTTTACCACAATTTACAATTACTCTATATCCATCTTCTTTAACCCCCTTATCATCTGCAATTTTATTAATAACACCATATATTTTTCCAATAACCTTTTCATCTTCTTTTTCTAGGTGTGCTAACGATGTAATATGTTTTTTTGGAATAACTAATATATGAATTGGCGCTGCTGGGTTAATATCTTCAAATGCTAATATTTCCTCATCTTCATAAACTTTTTTAGATGGTATTTCTCCTTTTATAATTTTACAAAACAAACAATCTTCCATAACTTTTCCTTTCTTTCTAACAATGATTTTTTCCTCCATCTCAAAAATCACATTCGTCCCTAAAATCATTATTTCACTAAAATTGCCTTAATTCTTCTTACACCTGAAGAACTTGCTTCTTCTTTTTTTATTTTAAATATTCCTAATTCTCTTGTATTTTTCACATGTGGACCTCCACATAGTTCTTTTGATATGTTTCCTATTGAATATACTGTAACTTCGTCTGGATATTTTTCGATAAACATACATTCTGCTCCTGATTTTATTGCTTCTTCTTTTTTCATTGTTTCTACTGTGACATCTATTCCTTCTTGAATCCATTGGTTTACTAAATCTTCTGTTTTTTGTTTTTCTTCGTCTGTTAGTTTATGGTCACAGTTAAAGTCAAATCTCATTCTTTCTGCTGTTATGTTTGAGCCTCTTTGATGTGTTTCAGGTCCTAAAATTACTTTTAATGCAGCATTTAATAGATGTGTTGCTGTATGATAACTTATTGTTTGTTCGTTTTGTTCTGCTAGCCCACCTTTAAATTTTGCTTCTGAACCTTGCCTTGATTTTTCTTGATGTTTTTTAAATAGTTCATTAAATTCTTTTATATCTACTTCATATCCATTTTCTTTAGCTAGTTCACTTGTTACTTCAGGTGGAAATCCATATGTGTCATATAGTCTAAATACTATATTTCCATCTATTTTATTTTTTCCTTCTGCTTTGGCTTTATCCATTGCTTTGCTAAATTCTTTTTCTCCATGTTCTAATGTTTTTACAAATTTATCTTTTTCTTCTAATATTACTGCTGTTATGTTTTTTTTATTTTTTTCTAGTTCTGGATACATTTCTTTTAGGTTTTCCACATTTATTTCTATTAATGTTGATAATTCGTCTAAATTGATTTGTAGTTTGTTTAGATGTCTAATCATTCTTCGTATAAGTCTTCTTAATACATATCCTCTGTCTATATTACTTGGTCTTCCTCCATCTGCTATAATCATCATACTAGAACGCAAATGTTCTGCAACTATTCTTCTGCTTTCTATATTGTCTACTTTTTGCATCTTTTCTAACTTTTTCATTATAGGTTCAAATAATTCTGTATCAAATGGTGTTTCTTTTCCTTGCAATAACATAGTCATTCTTTCTAATCCTAATCCTGTGTCTACGTTTTTTTGTTTTAATTTAGAATATCCATTTTTATCTTTAAAGTATTCCATAAAAACATTATTCCATATTTCTACGTATTTTCCACAGTCACATGATGGCTCACAATTTGGAGAGCATGCTGGTTTCCCTGTATCATAAAACATTTCTGTATCTGGTCCACATGGTCCTTCTTCTCCTGCAATCCACCAATTGTCATCTTTTCCATAAAAGTAAATTCGTTCTTCTGGTATTCCTGCCTTTTTCCAACATTCTGCTGAAACTTCATCTCTTGGACAATCTTTGTCTCCTGCAAAACATGTTACTGATAGTTTTTCTGCTGGAATTCCTAGTTCTTTGGTTAAAAAGTCAAAACTCATTTGAATAGATTCTTCTTTAAAGTAGTCTCCTAATGACCAGTTTCCTAGCATTTCAAAATATGTTAAATGTCTATTGTCTCCAACTTCGTCTATGTCATTTGTTCTTACACATTTTTGATAGTCCGTAAGCCTTTTTCCTGATGGATGTTTTTCTCCTAATAGATATGGCACTAATGGTTGCATTCCAGCTGTATTGAATAGCACTGATGGATCATTTTCTGGTATTAATGGTGCTGATGGTATTATGGTATGTCCATGTTTTTTAAAAAAATTTAAATATTTATTTCTTATTTCTATTGCTTTCATCTTTTTATCTTTCCTCCTTGGAAATTTTTTATACTTTTATTTTAGCATTATACTTCAATATTGGTAAAAAATCAAGAAATTTTATATTTTAGTATTACAAATAGTTACTAGATAATACTTTTACTAATATTATTCTATGAAAATGCTGATATATAAATATTTTCAAGATATTAAACTTAAAAAAAGCATTATCTAGTAACTACAAATAAAAAAGAATCTAAATAATCACATTTATTATAGATTCTTTTCTAGCTTATTATATTTCCATTTGGCTACCTAAAAATGTAGCTGCAGATTGAACGACCTTTTTCTCTACTTCATTCATTTTAGTACTTGGTTCTTTAGACATCAATATAACTGTACCTATAGTATCCCCATTTGAAAGAATAGGATAAACTATTTGTGCATTAGTTCTTCTTTCTTTATTATCATTTTTTGTTATAGGAAGTGCTGTGTCACTATTTTCTTTACTTGTATAAACTTCTTTATCTTCCATTAGTTGCTCTAGTTCTTCACTTATATCTTTTTCTAAAAACTCTTTTTTAGAACCTCCAGAAACAGCAATAATTGTGTCTTTATCGGTAATACATGCAATATGTCCTGTTGTTTTTGATAATGTTTCAGCATAGCCAGCTGCAAATTCTGATAACTCACCAATAGGAGAATATTTTTTTAATATTACTTGACCTTCTCTATCTGTAAAAATTTCTAATGGATCTCCTTCTTTTATTCTTAATGTTTTTCTTATTTCTTTTGGAATTACAACTCTTCCTAAATCATCTATTCTTCTTACAACACCTGTTGCTTTCATAAAATTTCCTCCTTCTAATTTTTTGTCTAATTTTAGTATGTCAAAAAAGGAATTTTTTATACAAAAAAGAAAAACTTTAAATTACAGTTTTTCTTTTACTTTTAATTTTATTATATAGCTTCTTCTATCTTATCCTCTTTTTTAGATAAAAATCCTGTTTTATATTTATCTAAAATTAAACCTAAGCTATCTGCTAAATCTCTAAGCATAACAATTTTTATACTTTGATCTTTTCCTTTTAGATAATCTTCAATAGTTTGTTTTAATTGTTTA
>CARBKU010000159.1 GCA_948946035.1 uncultured Clostridia bacterium | reverse complement strand
AGCATATTATTGTAGTTCTTTGTAATATTTTTGTAATATGATTAAATTTCCCTGCTTAAAGCCTTAATTCTCTTGTATTTTTATAATTATTATTGTATAATTGAAAATGTATAATTTATTTGCTTCCATAGCTCAGTTGGTAGAGTGCAGCCTTGGTAAGGCTGAGGTCACGGGTTCAATTCCCGTTGGAAGCCCCATATAATCGAGTAGGAACTAAGTGATTATTTCACTTAGTGTCCTCTCACACCACCATACGTACCGTTTGGTATACGGCGGTTCAATAGAATTAATACTTTAACAGTATACACTAGAAAGGCTTAGGTATCCTAATCTTTCTAGTGTTTTATTATTCTAACATCAATTTAGCATAATGTTACTTAATATCGGAGAAATATTACCACCTTGTGGTATTCCTCTTTCTGTCTTTTCAAATACTCCATTTACTAGTACTCCTGCTTGTAGATATTTCCTTATTAATGACACAACTTTGTCCTCGTTTACTGTTCTTCTTATTATCGATATCAATAAATTTTGATTTACTGTATCAAAGAACTTCTCTAGGTCTAAATCTACGACCCATTTATATCCGTTATTCATTATTTCTTTAGCCTTTAAAATTGCATCGTGACAACTTCTATTTGTTCTAAATCCATAACTGTTTTCTGAAAATATCGGCTCGTAAATTTTACTTAATTGTTGTGCAACCGCTTGTTGTATCACTCTATCTACTACCGTTGGTATTCCTGGTTCCCTTTTACTTCCATCTATCTTTGGTATTTCTACCCTTCTTACTGCTTTGGGATTATATTTCCCTTTCCTAATGTCTTCCTTGATTTGCTCGCCGTTTTCTTTCAAATATTGTAGAAGTTCATCTACTTGCATATCATCAATTCCACTAGCTCCCTTATTTGCTTTCACTCTCTTATATGCTAAATTCATATTGTCCTTTGAAAGTATTTTCTCAAGTAATTCATTAGTTACTGTTTTTGTATCGATTTCCTCTTTTGAAGACACAACAAAAATACTAGGCACTTCTACATTACCTTCAGTTTCCAACTTATTCTCTTGTAGATAGTCTTCTATATGAAGTTGTCTACCATTATCATATTTTTGGTTATCTTTTATAAAAAAAAATCCTCCTATCGTTCAACCCTTCACAAATTGTATATATCCAATTTGCTAATATGGTATCTGCTGACTTCTGGTATTTCACTCTAATATCACTACTAGCATTTTCATATCTAATTCAAGATATTTCCAAAATACCAGACCTCCCCAGGTAAGAACAACAACCTTCCTCTCATATATCTGCCACATTTACTGTATGAGCCTCGGATAGTTATTGGGCTTTGTTTTGTTAAGCAAACTCGCCCAGCTCAATTCAGCCTTATATGTGATTTCTGTTCGTCAGACCGAGATTTTGCGACTTTGGCTTCTTTCAGATTCCTCCTCACGAAGGACACTCTTGCCATTTACTAACAGTTCGCTACTATCAGGCACTGTAAGGGACTTTCACCCTCAAGTTGTTGCCCATGCTGGGCACACTTATAAAAAGACATCTAATAAAATAGATGTCTCAATTATTTTGGTCAAATAAATTTTTAATTGCTTTTTTTCTAATTCTTTGAATTGCGTTATCTACTGATTTAACAGGAGAGTCTAATTTTTTTGCAATTGTTATATAGCTATCTCCTTTAATAAACCTGTCCAACACTTGCTTTTCAAATTTACTTAAAGATTTGTTTACTGCTTGTTGAACTTCATTATAATATTCTTCTTTCATTATTGTCTCTAAAGGATCTTCTACTGTTTTGCTATCAAAAGTATCTATTAATTCTATACCATTTTCATCATTATTTTCGTATGCTGATGTGTTTAGTGATAAATAAGAATTTAATGGCATGTGTTTTTGTCTATTTGATGTTTTTATTGCTGTTATTAATTGTCTTTCTATACAAATGTTTGCAAATGATTTAAAGGTATTTTGCTTTTCTGGATTAAAATCTTTTATAGCTTTAAATAGCCCAATCATTCCCTCTTGAATAACATCTTCTTTTTCTGCACCTATCATAAAGTATTTTCCGACTTTTACATTAACAAGTTCTTTGTATTTATCTAAAATATATGATAATGCATTTTGGTCTCCTTGTTTTATTTGAGATATTATTTGTTCATCTGTTATATTATTATATTCGTCTGTTGTAAAATATACATTTTCATTTTGCATGTGCCTTGAATACCTCCAAATGTGCTTTTTTAGTATTATATATTTGAAAAGTACTAATGTCAAGGTGTTTTATAGAAATTTTATTTATTTAATTCATTTTTTAGCATACCCCATACTTCATCTGATTCCATCCCCTTTTGCCATGATGCTACTCCACCTAAATTGTTTTCAGAAATAAGAGAAACTTTTTCCTTTAAAGAGTCTATATCTTCTATCCAAATTTGTTTCTTATTATCCCCATCATTGTATTCTACATAATTTTGTTTCAATTTGTCATCCCATTCTTTATTAGCGTCTTCAGGAATAACAGAATATGTATTTTTCATTGATACAGTCTTACTTGTAACTTTTCCATCCTTATTTGTAGTCCAAACTCTTGTATAAAAAGGAATTGCTAAAATTATTTTTTCAGATTCTATTTCCTCTGTTTGTAAAAATTTATTTAAGCTTAATTTAACCCAATCATATCCTGCTGTTGTACCTGGTTTTGTGCTTGAAACTCCATACTCATCATATGCCATAAAGATAATATAATCTGCTACATCTCCTATTACATGCCTATCAAAACACATTGACCATGTCTCTCCCCCATCTGGTGCAGTTACATCTACAGAGACAACTAAACCTATGTCTTTTATTCTTGGTGTTAATTCTATTATAAATCTTGAATACAAATCTTTATCCTCTTGCTTCATATTTTCAAAATCTATATTGATACCATCTAATTTATATTCAACACATTTATTTACAATATCTTCGATTAATTGTTGTCTATTTGCATAACTATTCATAATTTTTGAAGTTACCTTTAGACCCGCTTCTGCATTTGATACCATTGGCCATACTTTATAGCCATTATTGTGTGCCCATTCAATATATTTTTTTCCATTATTACCTATATTTTCTTTTAAATTTCCTTCATCATCTAAATAGAAAAATGATGGAGATACTACATTAATTCCCTCTATTTTAGTTCCTGTTCTATCTGGTGCAGAAGCAACTTGTGAAAAATAATCCCATGTTAAATTTACTTTTCCTTTTATTTGCTTTTCTTCAGTAGTTTCGTTTCTTACTGTTATTTCGTTTGATAATTTATTAGATTTAACATATCCTATTTTTCCATTTTCAGTTCTAACTTTTGAATAATTTTTTTCAGATGATATTAATATTACATGGCTTCCTTTTTTTATTCTATCAACTGTTTTAGAAATTAGATTTGTAGATGATTTAATAGATACATCTGATGATACAATAGCTTTCTTTTGTTCTCTATTTAACGAGTCCATTGTTACAACTTTTGTTTCTTGAACATTTTCTATTTGTATGTCATATACATCTTTCATTTCTGAAATTGGTAAATATACAATTCCATCTTTTTCAATTGCATGTGCACATATTTTCTTTTCTGAACCGTTAACTGTTATTGAATTTTTTTCAAATCCTATTTCTGCAATTTTTTCGTTATATGTTGTTATTATTTTATTTGTTTGTTTTTCTTCATAAATATATTTGTCAAAGAAGTTTCCTATATCTTGTTGTGATAAATATATTATGTTATCCTCTATCAATACATCATTTTTTAAATTTGATGTTACGTTTTTGTTATTAATTATTAGGTTTGTTTTTTGATTTTTGTCAAATACTAAATAGTTGTTTGCAATAAAACATATTATGATTATTATTATAATTGCAATAATTATAATAAGTATTTTCTTGATGTTTGTTTCACTTTCCGCCATTCTTTTACCTTTTTCCATTGTATTTCTCCTTTTTTTATTTTTTACTACATTAATATATCATAAAAGTTTATTTTGGCAAATATTTTTTTTGATTTTTTATAATTTTATTGTTACTAGATAATACTTTTACTAATATTATTCTATGAAAATGCTGATATATA
>CARBKU010000158.1 GCA_948946035.1 uncultured Clostridia bacterium | reverse complement strand
ACAAAGTGTAAAAAAATCATATATTATAACCTACTCTTGAAAAAAGTCGAAACTTGAAGAGAGTAGTTATATTGATAATTATTCTCATTTATGTTATTATAGCAATTAGAAAGAAAGAGGGAACATATAATGAAAATTTTAACAATTATGGGAACACCACATAAAGGAAACACAAGAGCAATAACAGATTTATTTTTAGAAAAATTTAAAGATAATGATAATGAATTTGATGAGGTAATTCTTCCAAAAGATATGCCAGAGTTTTGTTGTGGATGTGCAAATTGTATATTAAAGGGTGAAGAAAAATGTCCTCATTTTAATTTTGTTAATCCCATAGTTAAAAAAATAGAAAAAGCAGATTTAATTATAATTGCCACACCTGTATTCGTTATGTCTTGTTCTAGTGGACTAAAAGCATTATTAGATCATCTTGCATATATGTGGTTAGTGCATAGACCAAAAGAAAGTATGTTTAATAAGGTTGGACTAATTATTACTTCTGCAGGAGGATCAGGAGTAAAAGATACAGTAAAATTAGTAAAAAATAATTTGTTTTATTGGGGAATACCTACAATTTATAATTATGGGGTTACCACTATGAAAATGAGTGGTAATTATATTGATTATAAAAATAAAAATAAAATTAAAAAGCAAGTAAGAGATAAATCAAATAAAATAAAAAGAAGTTTAAACAATAAAAAAGTAGGACTAAAAACGAGATTCTTTTTTAGAATATTCGGAATAACACAAAAGAATGGTTGGAATAAAATGGATTCTGACTATTGGAAGGATAAAGGTTGGCTTAATGGAAAAAAGCCATATTAAAGTGAATTAAAGAGTAAATTTATATATTGAAATGTGGAATAATCTGTGGCGAGGATGTAAAAAATGATATTGAAAATAATAGAAGAAAGGAAGTAAATATATGCAGTTATTTATTGGATTATTGATTCCATTTTTAGGAACAACATTGGGAGCAGGAATGGTATTCCTAATGAAAAATAAAATTAATAGCAAAATAGAAAAGCTACTTTTAGGATTTGCTTCAGGAGTAATGATAGCAGCATCAGTTTGGTCTTTGATTATACCTTCAATAGATATGGCAGAAAAACAAGGAAAAGTAGCATGGATTCCAGCTACAATAGGATTTTTATTTGGTATCGTATTTTTACTTGTTTTAGATAGCTTAATTCCACACTTACATTTAAAGAGTTACAAACCAGAAGGAATGAAATCAAAATTAAAAAAAACAACAATGATGGTGTTAGCAGTAACACTTCATAATATACCAGAGGGAATGGCAGTTGGAGTAACATTTGCAGGTGCTATTCTTGGAAATACTGGTATTACAATGACAGGAGCGTTTGCGTTAGCTGTACGGAATTGCAATTCAAAACTTTCCAGAGGGTGCAATTATTTCAATGCCTTTAAAAACAGAAGGAATGTCAAAGTCAAAATCATTTTTATATGGAACTTTATCAGGAATTGTTGAACCAATAGGAGCAGTTGTTACAATTTTACTTACAAATGTAGTAGTTCCAATACTACCATATTTGTTATCATTTGCAGCAGGAGCAATGATTTATGTGGTAGTAGAAGAATTAATACCAGAATCACAAGTTGGAGAACATTCAAATATTGGAACAATAGGAGTTGCAATAGGATTTGCTATTATGATGATTTTAGATGTTGCTTTGGGATAAAAATAAGAAAGAAATAGATAATCCTAGTAAACTAAAAGGAGAAATATGATAATTAAATATATAATAATTTTTAGTTTACAAAGTTTTGCTTATTTGATGGACTTTTTAGGCTTTATATGATATAATGCATAATATATAATTTTATTTATATTTTATTTCTAAACTTTTCCCAAAAAAATTAAAATCGAAATTAAATTAAAAAAATAAATTAAAGGAGGAACTTATGTTAGATTTAAACACATTAACATTAACAGAACTAAAAACACTAGCAAAAGAAAATAATATAAAAAACATATCAAAATTGAAAAAAGAGGACCTAATAGAAGTACTAAATCAAATATTGCCAAACAATATAGAAACAAACATAGAAGAAAATAATACAGTATCTACAATAAATGAAGAAAAAGCAACATACGATATAAATGGAAATCGTATTATTGACTATAAACTAACAAACGAAGATGATGTAATAGCAGAAGGAATACTAGATATATTACCAGATGGATATGGATTTTTAAGAGGAGATAATTTTTTATCAAGTGATAAAGACGTATATGTATCAATGGTACAAATAAGAAGATTTAGACTAGATACTGGAGATATAATAAAAGGAATCTCAAGATTTAAAGACGGAGAAAAATTTCCATCTTTAATATTTGTTGGAGAAGTAAATGGCGAACATCCAGAAAAAGCAATGAAAAGAAAAAGATTTGATGAATTAACACCGATATATCCAAATAAAAGACTAATGCTAGAGACCACATCAAATGACTATGCAACAAGAATAATAGACCTAATGTGTCCAATAGGAAAAGGGCAAAGGGGAATGATAGTAGCACCACCAAAAGTAGGAAAAACGACATTATTAAAAAAAGTAGCAAATAGTATAACTCTAAATAATCCAGAAGTAGAATTAATAGTTTTATTAATAGATGAAAGACCAGAAGAAGTAACAGACATGAAACGTTCTATAAAAGGACAAGTAATTCATTCAACATTTGATGAACTACCAGAACACCATGTTAAAGTAGCTGAAATGGTTCTTGAAAGAGCTAAAAGATTAATAGAACAAGGAAAAGATATAGTTATATTATTAGATAGTATTACAAGACTTACAAGGGCTTATAACTTAGTAATTCCATCATCAGGAAGAACATTGTCAGGAGGTATTGACCCAGCAGCACTTCATAAACCAAAAAAATTCTTTGGAGCAGCTAGAAATATAGAACATGGTGGGAGTTTAACAATTTTAGCAACAGCCTTAATCGATACAGGAAGTAGAATGGATGATGTAATATTTGAAGAATTTAAAGGTACTGGTAACATGGAAGTTCATTTAGATAGAAAATTGTCAGAAAGAAGAATTTTTCCAGCTATTGATATTAATAAATCTGGAACAAGAAGAGAAGATTTATTATTAACACCTAAAGAAAAAGAAACAGTATTTGCTTTAAGAAAAGCTATGAACAGTATGCCAGTTGCAGATGTTACAGAACAAGTTATTCATCAAATGACACAAACTAAAAACAATGATGAATTTATAGAAAAAATCGATGACTATTTAAAAAAATTCAAATAAAATATAACTTTTGAATTAAGAGAACTTTTTAAAATGAAAGTTCTTTTATTAGTTAATAATAAAATTGGAATATCATAATAAGATGGAATTAAAATTGTAAATTTAAATTATTACAGATTTAGATTTTGAAAAGAAGTAAGTATAGGTAGGATAGTAGAACAAGCTTATAAAATAAAATAGTAACATTGCACAAAATCAAAGTTTTGTGCAAATAGAGATAGGATCAAAATATTGAACACCTGGTTTTGGTATCCCTTTCAAGTCTTGATACTACTTGTTTGTAGGCTTTTAATAGTATCTTATATTTAGTTATTTTGCCTTCATTTTATTTGCTTTTTATCCGTTTTCAGTATATTTCAGTATAACGGCTATTTTTTATTTTATCATTATATTATTATTCTTTATTATATTTTTTATCTAATTATTTATATTCTTATATTAGTTCTTATATTTTAAACAACAACTTATATTACTTAAATAAAAAAACGCCTTAAAAACGATTTTAGAGCTTTGCTTCAAAATAGCCTTATTTTTTAGACAACAAACTATATGGCTATTTTTTAAAAACGGCTTAAAATCGATTCTCGTGCGTCGGTTTTTTAGCAATTTTGGAGCTAAATCCAAGTTGCTGCAATAATTACATAGATTTATATAAATCATTAAAAATTACATATTATTATAATTAATATGTATAAAAATCTTATAATAAATCAATAAAGTATTGTAATATCAAGATATTTGTAATTGTAAAATAAAGTTTTAATTATTTAGATGATTAGTTTTATGAGAATGATAATAAAATGTCTTAAAAACGATTTTCAGAGGTCTGAATTTATAAAATTATTA
>CARBKU010000157.1 GCA_948946035.1 uncultured Clostridia bacterium | reverse complement strand
AATATGCAATGGTTAAATACTAATAAGGTTGAAAAATATAGTGAAGTATACAATATTCTTTTAAATATGTATGAAAATTACCGTGCATTTTATGATGATTCAATAAAACTAAATGTTTCAACAACAAGTTCAGTAAATACATTATTAAATAAAGGTCAAACTATACTTGAAAAATATAATCGTATATTAATTATAATGCCTGATTTAAAAGAAGGTATAGAAAGCCAAAAGAAACATTAAATACGTAATTTATTATATTCTATCAATAAAAATTGTGTAGAATATAATTATACTAAAAATAGCAAGCAAAATTGGTAGTATAAAATTTACCAAGCTTTTGCTTAAGGCAAAAATTTCTATTGACAAATAAAATAAAAAAGTTTAAAATAAAACATAATAAGAAAAAAACAAGTAAGAGAAAAAGTAAAATAAAGGTTACTAACAGAGAAAGTTAGCCAAAGGCTGAAAGCTAACTCAAGAAAACATATTTGAAAAACTAACTCTTCAAAGTTTCTAGTGAACAAGCTAGACGGAAAAGAACCGTTACAATCTTAAAATTAAGAAAAAAACAAGGATGGAACCGTGTGAAATATGCACTCCTTTGGTACAAAAGACCAAGGAGTGTTTTTTGATGATGATTTTGGAGACGGAGGAAAAAATTATCACCAAATATATACAATAAAAATAAGTATTTTAAATAAGTGACGATGATTTTTCCTCTGTCCCTAAAATCATCATCAAGATAGGAGAAGATATGATTGAAATTAGTTTAAAAGATGGCTCTATATTAGAGGTAGAAAAAGGATGTACTATTTTAGAAGTAGCAAAAAAAATTAGTGATAGTTTAGCAAGAGTTGCTACATGTGGAGAAATAGATGGAAAAATTAAAGACTTGCGCTATCAAATTGAAACAGATTGTAATTTAGTTATTCACACATTTAATGATGACGATTTAGAAGGAAAAAAAGCATATTGGCATACAACATCACATATTATGGCACAAGCTGTTAAAAGACTATTTCCAAATGTTAAGTTTGCAATAGGTCCTTCAATTGACGAAGGTTTTTACTATGATTTTGATGTTGAAAAACCATTTACAGATGAAGATAAGGCAAATATAGAAGAAGAAATGAAAAAAATTATAAAAGAAAATATTTTAATAGAAAAATTTTCTTTACCTAAAGAAGAAGCTTTAAAGTTAATGGAAGATCAACCATACAAACAAGAACTAATTAATGATTTACCAGATGGAGAAGAAATAAGCTTTTATAAACAAGGTGATTTTACAGATTTATGTGCAGGACCACATCTTGAAAGTACAGGTAAAGTAAAATCATTAAAAATTCTATCATCTTCTGGAGCTTATTGGAGAGGTAGCGAAAAAAATAAGATGTTACAAAGAATTTATGCAATATCTTTTCCAAAAGCAAGTATGTTACAAGAATATTTAGAATTACTAGAAGAAGCAAAACAAAGGGATCATAGAAAAATAGGAAAAGAACAAGAATTGTTTATGACACATGAATTAGTTGGTTCTGGACTTCCAATGTATTTGCCAAATGGAGCAACAATAAGAAGGATTTTAGAAAGATATATTCAAGACAAAGAAATATTTTTAGGATATAGCCATGTGTATACACCATCAATTGCAAATGTTGATTTATATAAAACATCTGGACATTGGGATCATTATAAAGAAGATATGTTTCCAATAATGAAATTAGACAACGAAGAAATGGTATTAAGACCAATGAACTGTCCACATCATATGTTAATATACAAAAACAAAATGCATTCATATAGAGACTTACCAATAAGAATTGGAGAATTAGCACATGATTTTAGATATGAAAATAGTGGAAGTGTATGTGGATTAGAAAGAGTTCGTCAAATGTGTCAAAATGATGCACACTTATTTGTAAGACCTGATCAAATAAAAGAAGAATTTGAAAAAGTAGTAAAATTAATATTAGAAGTATATAAAGATTTTGGATTTGAAAATTACGAATTTAGATTATCTTTAAGAGACAAAGAAAATAAAGAAAAATATTTTGATGATGATGAAATGTGGGAAAAAGCAGAAAGCCAATTAAGAGAAATATTAACAGAGCTAAAAGTACCATTCTATGAAGCAAAAGGAGAAGCAGCATTTTATGGACCAAAATTAGACGTACAAGTAAAAACAGCAGTAGGACATGATGTAACAGTTTCAACTTGTCAACTAGACTTCTTATTACCACAAAGATTTGAATTAGAATACATTGGTGAAGATGGAAAAGAACATAGACCAGTTGTCATTCATAGAGCAATTATAGGATCATTTGATAGATTTTTAGCATTTTTAATTGAAGAATATAAAGGAGCATTTCCACTTTGGATTGCACCATTGCAAGTAAAAATACTTCCAATTACAGACAACCAACATGAATATGCACATAAAATAAAAGACGAATTAATAAAAAAAGGAATTCGTGTAGAAGTAGATGACAGAAATGAAAAAACAGGATACAAAATACGTGAAGCACAACTTCAAAGAGTTCCATACATGTTAGTAGTAGGGCAAAAAGAAGTAGAAGAAAATACAGTTGCAGTACGTTCAAGAGAAGATGGGGACATTGGAACAATGACTCTTGAGACATTTTTGGGACGGTCTAAATCTGTCTTGCTAATTTGTCGAAACTTGTCATTATATATAGATAAAATAAATAATTAAAAAAGTTATTAGTAGCATTAAGTATTTTATCAAGATTAAGAAATATAGCAAATATTTAATGTTGACTAAATTCTACAAAAAAATGAGACAAATTGAGACTGTCCCTAATGTCTCAAAAGGAGGAAAAAAATGAAATTAGGAATAGTAGGTTTACCAAATGTAGGGAAGAGTACTATGTTTAATAGTATAACTAAAGCAGGTGCAGAATGTGCAAATTACCCTTTTTGTACAATTGAGCCAAATGTAGGCGTAGTACCTGTTCCAGATGAAAGGTTAGATATGTTAACAAATATGTATAATCCACAAAAGACAACTCATGCTGTAATTGAGTTTGTTGATATTGCAGGTTTAGTAAAGGGTGCAAGTAAAGGCGAAGGTTTAGGGAATAAATTTCTTTCACATATTCGTGAAACAGACGCTATTTGTGAAGTAGTTAGATGTTTTGATGATTCTAATGTTGTACATGTAGATGGGAGTGTAGACCCTATAAGAGATATTGAAACAATTAATTTAGAGTTAATATTTGCAGATATAGAAACAGTAACTAAAAGATTAGATAAGGCAAGAAAAAATTTAAAAGCAGATAAAAAATATCAAGAAGAAATTGATTTATTAGAAAAAATTAAAGAAAATTTAGAAAATGGAATATCTGCAAGAAGTTTGGAATATAATGAAGAAGAACAAGTTTTACTAAAGGATATGTTTTTATTAACAACAAAACCAATTCTTTATATTGCTAATATTTCAGAAGAGCAAATTGAAAATGCAGAAAATGATGAAATGGTTTTAAAAGTAAAAGAATATGCAAACAAAGAAAAAGCAGAAGTAATACCTTTATGTGTTAAAATAGAAGAGGAATTATCAGGATTAAGTGACCAGGATAAAAAAGAGATGCTAGAAGCTTTAGGATTGCAAGAGTCAGGATTAGATAAAGTTATCAAGAAAAGTTATGATTTATTAGGACTAATGTCATTTTTAACAGCTGGCGAACCAGAAGTAAGAGCATGGACAATAAAAAAAGGAACAAAGGCGCCACAAGCTGCTGGAAAAATTCATTCTGATATAGAAAGAGGATTTATAAAAGCAGAAGTTGTTTCTTATACTGATTTAATAAAAGAAGGTTCTTTAGTATTAGCAAAAGAAAAAGGATTAGTTCGTTCTGAAGGGAAAGACTATATAATGCAGGATGGAGACATAGTATTATTTAAATTTAATGTCTAAAAATGTTGCAAATGTAATATATTTGTAACATAATTGTAAAATAAAAAGACGAAAAAAGTATTGACATGTAAAGTTTTTGAGTATAAAATGTTATTAGAAAAACAAAAGAAATATATTTATTTATTTGTTTTTTTGGAATAATTGTTAAAATTGTATAAAAAAAGTATAATTATTAGCAGTTATAACAATACTAATAAAAAATATATAAAGA
>CARBKU010000156.1 GCA_948946035.1 uncultured Clostridia bacterium | reverse complement strand
GAGCATAGGTTTTGTATTGCCACAAAACCGACAGCTTACGCTGAAAGGGGATTTTTATCCCCTATAACCCCTACCTTATGAAACAAAAAAGTAGAAAAATAGATTTAAAATTAGATAAGAAATTAAAAATTTTTAAGGAAGCTTTTACAAAAAAATAGAACGAAAATTTATCAAAAAGGAAGTGAAAAATTATGAGGAATAGAACAATAGGAATTAATGTTAGAGTTAGTGAAAATGAAAAGAAAAAACTACAAAGAAATGCTAAAAAGAGTAACTTGAATTTATCATCTTATTTAAGAAAAGCAGGATTACAAAAAGAAATTTATTCAATACCAGATGAAGAACTCCGTAAAATTTACAATGGAATTGTTGAACTAAAAAATGAATTTCCTTATATGAGTGATGAAGAAATAAGAGATAAAATAACAAAAATGCAAAGTAATTTTTTAGACATTTATAATTATAAAAAACGGAGATGATGTAGGTGGCAACAACGAAAATATGGGCAATTAAAGATAGCATATCTCGAGTAATAAGCTATGCAAAAAATCCAGAGAAGACAACATTTGCAGATTTAAAACAAGTATTAAAATATGCAGAAAATGAAGAGAAAACTATTGATAAAAACGAAAAAACTATGTATGTAACTGGAGTAAATTGTAAAGCAGAAACAGCTTATGAAGAAATGACAATGGTACAAAATAGATTTGATAAATGCACAGGAAATATTGCACATCACGCATACCAAAGCTTCAAGACAGGAGAAGTATCACCAGAATTAGCACACAAAATTGGCGTAGAACTTGCAGAAAAAATGTGGAGTGAATATCAAGTAGTAGTTGCAACACATTTTAATACAGGCACATATCATAACCATTTTGTAGTAAATTCAGTTAATATGTTTACAGGTAAAAAGTTTGACTGCAACAAAGGCGCATATTATCATTTCAGAGAGTTATCAGATGAACTATGTAGAGAATATGGACTAACAGTTATTGAGAAACCAACAGGAAAAACACCAAGAAGTATATATTTTGCAGAAAAACGAGGAGAACCAACAAAGTATAATGTAATAAGACAAACTATTGATGAAACAATGAAAATGTGTATAAATTATGGGCAATTTAAAAAGATAATGCTTAAAAAAGGTTATATAATCAATGATGATTATAATAGAAAATATCCAACAATTTGTTCAATAAATGATAAACAAGCAGTCAGGATGTATCATTTAGGAGAACAATATTTGCCAAAGAATATTGCAAACAAAGTTGAACACAATCCATATTATTATCAAAATAGATATATGGAATTTATACACCCTAAAAAGAAAAAACAAAAATACAAAGTTTGTAAATATAAAGGAAAATTCAAAGACATTAGTAAAATGAGTGGAATTGATGTATTATTTTTATTATTATTTCATTTATTAGGATTACTACCAAAACGAGAAAACTATCAGCCATTATCTCTAGAAATGAAACAAGAAGTAAGAAAAATGGAACGATAGTCTAATGAAATTAGACTTATTGTAACAGAAAAATTAAAAACAACAGATGATGTAAAAAACTATATTTCACAAACTGAAAATGATATTGAAGATGTTACTAATTTAAGGCAAAAATACAGAAATAAGCTAAGAAATTGCAAAGAGGATAACTTAATAGAAGAATATAAAGGAAAGCGAGATGAATGCACTACAATATTAAATAAGCATAGTAAGAATCTGAAAATAGCAAATTGGATTTTAGAAGATACTCCAAAAGTTAAAGAAGTTATAAAAATTGAAATGCGAATGGAAAATGGGCAAGAAGATATTACTAAAACAAAGAAAAAAGATAGATATGCAAGATAATAATATTAAAGGTTGTTATAATAAAGATAACAGCCCTTAATTATTTATATGGAAATATTAATAAAAAGCTATGAAAATATTGTAAATTGTGATATAAATATAGTGAGAAAGTAGAAATGGAGAAACTATATGTTAGATGGAAATAAAGTAAATGATATTAAAGAAATTTCTAGATATGGAAAAGCAAAAGGATATTTACTTGCTAAAAGGTATAAATTGCCTACATACTCTAATTTTTTTATAATAGAAAATGAAGATGAAGTACAAACATTATTAGACACATATAAAAATCAAAGAGATTTTTGTATGAGATCAGATACTGCAATAGGCAATATTCATATTGCAGTTGAAGGGCAAAATGGTAATAGAGAAACCATATTTGAATATGTAAGAAGAGTTAATCAAAAGGCGAATGAATTAGGAACAAAAGGAGTGGCGATAATATATTGGAATAATGGGAGATTTTGCCCAACATATGAAACAGATGGATGTTTTTATTTAAACTATAGGACAAAGGAAGAATTGATTATAGATTATATTGGAAAAGGATGGGATGGTTCATATTTAAGTCATGGAAGTGCTTGCCACGAAACTTATGTAATACCTTGGGAAGATATATTATTTTTAAATAATAAGAATAGAATGCAATATAGAATAAAAGTAGTTGGTCAGAGTGAATACAATGAACTAAGAACTGCAAGATTGAATGAATTAAGTAGAAAAGGAATATCTAGACAAGAAGTAGAAAAATCAATCCCTTGTAAATATAATGGTATAAAAAATGATTATTTTATACAAGTAGTAAATCAAGTAATAATTCCAATGTATGATAGTAAAGATTTACAAAGGCGTTATAAAGAATACATTCCAATTGCTCAAATTGAAAATGGAGAAGTTTTAGTTCCAGAAGTTATTTTGCCTGAAAGATTAAAATATAAGGAAAAAGGTGTAGAAAGTGAAGGAAGATAATATAGAATTTTTTGATATAGTAAATGAAAAAGATGAAATTGTTGGAAAAATAAAAGAAGATGAACAGAATATTGTAAAACCATCGCAATTAAGATTTATTAATATAATAATTATTAATAAAAATAATATGATATTAGTGCCTAAAAGAAGTTCAAATAGAAAAATTTTTCCTAATTGTTATGATTTTTCGGTAGGAGGACATGTAAATTCTGGAGAAAGTTATGAGGAAGCAGCATATCGTGAGCTTAAAGAAGAATTAGGAATAGAAGATGTTAAATTGCAAGAAGTAGCATATTTTTCTCCATTTAGTAGTGATAGTAATACATTTCAAAAAGTATATTTATTAAAATACAATAGTGAAATATATAATTATGATAGAAATGGTATTAAAAAAATATATTATAAATCTAAAAAAGAAGTTCAAGAATTAATGAAAAGTACCCCAAGTTTATTTAAAACAGACTATTCTGTAGTAATGGAATATTTATTTAATAAAAACTATTTTTAATAGATGTAAATACAAAAAAACAACCAAGAAATGGAGATGATTTTAGATGAAAAAGCTAGACAAAAGCGAAAGCGATAGCGATAGCAAACACTTTTGAAGATATAAAACACATTGATGAAAACGGAATTGAATATTGGTATGCTAGAGAATTAATGAAAGTATTAAGTTATAAGGATTGGAGATATTTTGATGCAGTAATTGAAAAAGCAAAAATAGCTTGTCAAAACTCTGAAATAACTGACATTGACCATTTTGTTGCCAGCAACAAAATGGTGGAAATAGGTTCTGGTGCAAAAAGAGAACAAAAAGATTATAAATTAACAAGATATGCCTGCTATCTTATAGATCAGAATGCAAATCCTCGATTAAAGATTGTCGCTCTTGCACAAACATATTTTGCAATTCAAACTAGAAAACAAGAAATTAGTGAAAAAGAATATAGTTCATTAACAGAAGATGAAAAGAGATTTTATCAAAGAAAATTGACTAAAAAAGGAAATTATTCACTTAATCAAACAGCTAAAAATGCAGGAGTTAAGAATTTTGATAAATTTCATAATGCTGGATATAAAGGTTTATACAATGGAGAAACAGCAGATGATATTGCAAAAAGAAAATGATTAAGATATAGAGAAGATATTTTAGACAATATGGGAAGTGAAGAGCTGGCAGCTAATTTATTTCGTATCACACAAACAGAATCAAGATTAAAAAGAGATAAAGTTGATACTGAAAAGAAAGCTTGCGATACTCATAATAAAATTGGAAAAATAGTTAGAAAAGCTATTAAACAAGCAGGACGGAACTATGCCAGAAGAATTA
>CARBKU010000155.1:618-4163 GCA_948946035.1 uncultured Clostridia bacterium | reverse complement strand
AAATGTATTGGAAACAATAATAACAAATGATGAAGGAGAAGCAACAACATCTAAATATGCAGTTAGAGATTTTGAAAAATTAACATTACAAGAAACAGAAACTTTGCAAAACTATAAATTAAATACAGAACCACAAACAGTAAAATTAGAAGCAAATCAAATAAAAGACATAGTAATTACAAATGAAAAGAAAAAAGGTCAAATCAAAGTTATAAAAGTAGATTTAGATAATAACGAAATAAAATTAAAAGATGTAGAATTTGAAGTATATGATGAAAAAGGAAATATAGTAGATACATTAAAAACAGACAAAAATGGAGAGGCAACAAGTCAGAGATTACCAATAGACCAAAAATACACAGTAAAGGAAACCAAAACAGGAGATACTTATGTACTAAATGAAAAGCCAGAAATTGTAACATTAAAAGAAGACCAAATTACAAATGTTACTTTTACAAACGAAAAGAAGAAAGGTCAAATTAAAGTAGTAAAAGTAGACCAAGACAATAATGAAATTAAACTTGAAAATGTAGAATTTAAAGTATATGATGAAAAAGGAAATGTAGTAGATGCATTAAAAACAGACAAAAATGGAGAAGCAACAAGTAAAAGATTACCAATAGACCAAAAATATATTGTGCAAGAATCTAAAACTTTACAAAATTATGTACTAAAAGAAGAACCACAGACAGTAACATTAACACAAGACCAAATAACAGACATTCAATTTGAAAATGAGAAAATCAAAGGAAAAATTGAAATAACAAAAATATCAGCAGATGACAATAAACTAACTGGAGAAACCAAAGGAACAAAATTAGATGGAGCAATATTTGAAATATACAACGAAAAAGAAGAACTTGTAGATACTATCACAATAACAGAAGGAACTGGAACAAGTAAGTTATTGGAAAAAGGAAAATACTATATAAAAGAAAAAAATAGTGGATCAGATAATTATTTATTAAATACTGAAAAATACGAAATAGAAATAGTAGAACACATGAAAACAGTTCCAATTACAATAGAAAATACAAGTGTTGACATTGGATTAGATATTGACAAAAATGGTGTAGTACAAGCACAACCAAATGATGAGATTAAATATGGATTTAATACATTGAAAAATACATCAAATGTTGCATTAGACAATTTTACATGGACTGACAATTTGCCATATAATTATGTTAGAATTACAAAATTATTTACAGGAACATATAATGAAGATTTAGATTATGTTGTAAAATACAAAACAAATAAATCAGAAGATTATATTGAGTATGGAACATATAATACACAAAAAAATAATTATATTGACTTTACAAAAGTAAAATTAGAAACAGATGAATATATTACAGATTTTAAAGTAGAATTTGGAACTGTAATGCCAGGTTTTGAAGCAGTAGAAAAACCATTTATATTTGCTAAAGTATTACCAACAGTACAACCAGAAGATAGATGGGTTAATTATACGAGTTTAACAGGAAATTATAAAGAACACGAATTAGAAGATAAAGCAGAGTGGCCTACAATTTCCTATGGTAAAAAATTAGAAATAAAGAAATTACCAAGAACAGGTTTCTAAAATGAATTTTATAATAAAACTAAAAGCCAGAGTAGAAAGTTACTTTGGCTTTTTTCGTATAAATATAAAGAAAAAGCACATATTGTGCTTAATTTTTATCAGATTCTAATTTATTCAAAAATGCTATATTATTTTCTATAATAGCTTTGTGTTCATCATTTAATTTAAAATAACCAATAATTTTTGATAAATCTTCTAAATGATTTGCTTTGATATAATCAGAGTATAAATAATCTGGAGTTATACCATATAAAGAGCAAAGCTCAATAATAATAGGAACACTACCATTTGTTTTATCAGTTTCAAGCAAACCTAGATAGCGAGAAGCACAATCAAGTTTTTCGCTAACTTGTTCTTGTGTTAGGTTACAAGATTTTCTAGCATCTTGCAATTTTTGTCCGATTTTTAGCTGTTTATTATTACGTTTCATAAGCGCATTCTCCTTTCATTCTTTTATAAAATACCAAAATTATACAAACTTTTACACGAAAGCAAATAAACATTAACAGAAATTAAATAAACAAAAAGTATTGTAATTACGATTTTTATGTGCTAAAATGGAAAATAATTGAAAAAAATGTAGGAATATATGATTTTGAATTGTATTAATAAATGAACGAATAAATGTAGAAAAATTTAGAGAGAGGAGGTAAAAGGAAAGTTCAGTTAAAAAGGAGAGGAAAAAATAAAGAACGAATCTTAAATTGATTCGTTAATATATTAATTGTGCATTTCATTATTCTTAAAATATTGAATAAGAGTATATACAGCATCTTTTTGATATTCATTCAAAAGGTTAATTTGCTGTGTCAAATTTTCAGATTTATCATAAGAATCCTTGAAAAAATCTTTTAGCAATTCATTTGGTGTGATATTTAATGAATGGCAAAGATTAATTAATGTTAGTAAGCTAGTACCTGAACGAGCTCCTTCTAAATCTTTCAAAAAATTCAAAGATATTTCTGACATTTCTGCTAAACTTTCTTGAGTAAGGTTAGAGGATAATCTTGCAGATTTTATATTTTGACTTAATATTTCTCTTAGTTTTTCATCACTTAATTGCATAATACCCTCCTTTTTGATAATATATCCAAATAGTATCATTTTATTTCATATAATAAAATATGTAAGGGCAATACTAAAAGTTGGTATAGTACAAACTTAATGAGCTATGAATGAAGACAATAAAATTACAATCATTATTGCTGATGACAATACAGAATGGTCTAAAGCAATGCAAAAATATTTACAGCAGTTTAAAGAATTTGAGATTTTAGGAATTACATTTGATGGAGAAGAACAGATCCAAATGATAAAAACTTTACAACCAGATATAGTTATTACAGATTTAAAAAGAAAAAAAGGAATTTCTGGATTAGATGTTATACAGAAATGCCAAGAAATGCAATTAACTAAAACTAAGTTCATTGTTGAAACAGGAGCATACTATAAGGAACAGATAAATGTGTTGATAAGTATGGGAATAAAGTATATTTTATTTAAACCATATACATTAGATGACTTAGAAAATAAAATAAATGCTATAAAAAATGAAGACGTACGAGATTTAACAATAGTAAATAACACAATATGCAAAAATAAGATAAGCATAATAGAAATTATAAGAAAAAAATTAATGAATTTAAGAATAACAAGAAGAAAGGGCTAGAATGGAAGAAAAAGTATTATTCAGTAATGAAACAAAAATTACAGATAAAAATTTTAAAAAGCTAATAATGTATGAAAAGATATGCAAAGAATTGCCATTAATAATTTTCAAATTATTAATATGTATTTTTATTATAATAGCAACATTAATGTCAGATTTACATAGAATAGATAAGTTTTTTTTTTTTTTTTTTGCAATTTTAGGCATTAAAAATACAATAGTAATTAAAGGAAAAAGGGTATTAAATACCACATTGAAATATAACTTTTTTAAGGACTATTTTATTTTAGA
>CARBKU010000155.1:0-608 GCA_948946035.1 uncultured Clostridia bacterium | reverse complement strand
TTAAAGGTAGAGTATTCAGAAATTAATGCTATTATAAAAGATAAAGATTACTATTATTTTATTGCTGATAAAGTTCCAATGGTACTTGCCAAAAGTGGTTTTACTATGGGAACATTAAAAGAATTAGATAAACTAATAAAAGTTCAAAAGAAAAGGAGAAAAAGATGATAGATACAGGTATTGTACGAAGATTTGATAATTTAGGAAGGATAGGGCTACCAAAAGAAATGAGAGATAATTTTGGAATAATAGAAAAAACCCCTATGAAGTTTTATGTAGAAGGAAATAAAATTATTATGGAAAAATATGAAGACACTTGCTTATTTTGTGGTTCAAAAGAACATTTATGCAAAATTAATGATAGATTGATTTGTGAAAAGTGTATAAAAACTCTGATGAAAGGGGAAAATGCAAATGGAATTAAGCGAATCTGTTGAGAAATTAGGATTATGTGGTAATATAACACAAGAATTAAAAGCTAAAAAGATTTTTAGAATAGGTCAATTATGCAAAATGAGAAAAAGTGAGTTAGCAAAATTAGGATTTATAATTGAAGAAATAGAACAAATTGAAATAAAACTACAATTACAGGGATTAGATATTAAAAG
>CARBKU010000154.1 GCA_948946035.1 uncultured Clostridia bacterium | reverse complement strand
AGAAAAAGGAGAAGTGACTATTGAATTAAAATTATCAAATACAAAAAAAGAAAAAGAGCAAAAACAAGTATATGAAAATACTGAAGTGTATTTACTTATAAATGAAGGCATTTCACGTAATGATGAAAAATTATCAAAATATATTAGTAATATAGAAAAATTAGTAAGTAAAATTTTTAAAACAAATACAAAAACAAAAGTTGGAATTATTGGAATTAAGGGACCAATTGCAGATAGTTACGTTGATGAAAGTGGTAAATTAGTTCATGGCGATAAAGACGAAGTTACTGTTGCAGGAAATGCTTCAAATTCAGAAATAGTAGTAAAACTAACTAATAATATAGATAGTATAAAAAGTGGATTACAAAAAATGAATTCATCTAAAACTGGATATTATAGTAATTTACAAGCAGCCATTAAATTAGCAAATAATAGTTATTCTGAAAATACAAATAAAATTTTAATATCACTATATGATGGTGTTCCAGAGGTTGCTATAGGAGTTAAAACTCAAGTTAGTACAGGATGGCTTTCAGAATATAGTACAACAGAAGAAGCTGTAAAAGGAAAACATGAAAAAATTTCTACTTATACAAGAAATGAAATTTTAAAATTAAAAGAATCTAATGTATCATTTATATTATTAAGACCTGATGATACAAGTTACGATGAAACTTGGTATAGTTCATCTACAGGAGAAAAGGTATTAGATTTTGATGGAAGTCCATATGTAAAAAAATTATATGGAACAATCGAAAATCCAACTTATGGAAAAATGTATAACTTTAACGATAGTACTATAGATACTATTATAACCGAAAATATTTATCAAGATGTAAAACAGCTTATACAACCTGATATGAGTAATGTAAAACTAGTAGATTATTTTCCAAAAGATATAACAGAAAATTTTGAATTTTCATATGTAGGAAAACCAAGTATTGGTACTGTATCAGATAAAATTAATACAGAGAACAATGCAATAGATTGGGATATAGGTACACTAAAAGGAAATCAAGTTGCGACATTAAGGTATAAACTAAAAATAAAAGATATGAAGAATGCAAAACTATTGAATAAAACAATAGCTACTAACGAAAAAGTTGTATTAACATATAAAGATACAGCAGAAAAAGACTATACAGTTACATTATCAAGTAGTCCAAAAATTAAGTTATCAGAAGTAAAAGAAACAGTACAAACAAATACAACAGGAACAAATACATCAGGACAAAATGAAAAAGACCCAACAACAGCTAATGGAATATTACCTAAAGCAGGTACAATTATGACAATTACATTTGCAACAATAGTAATAGCTTTATTTTCAATAATAGCTTACAAAAAATACAGTAATTATAAAGATATAAAATAAAAAGATATAAAATAACTAGAAAAAAGATATTAAAATATTAATATTTCTTATCTCGCAAAGGAGGTAATAATGGAAAAGAAAAATAATGATATAAATCAAGAAATAAATAACATAAAAAATTCATATCAAGATAACAAAAAATCTGGGGGAAATGAACTATTACAATTTTTTATAGGAGTAATTCTATTAGGAGCAGGATTATTTATGCTAAGTAAAAGAGTAATGGTACATAGTAGTTGGTACGTATGGAGAATTGGAGGATTTGACTTATCATCTGGAACAGTGACAATACCACTAATAATAGGGATAATATGGTACTTTGTTAACTCAAAATCTATTGTACCTAAAATTATAATAACACTAAGTGTAATATTTATAGTTCTATCAATAATAATGAGTGTAAGAATTAATTTTGTTACTACTTCAATGTTTGATTATATACTAATTTTTGGTATGGCAGCTGCTGGTTCAGGATTATTATTAAAAACATTATTTAAAAAAAGAAATTAAAATTAGGAGGAATTAAAAATGGCAATATTTGAAAGAGTTAGTGATCTAGTAAGATCAAATATCAATGATTTAATTGATAAAGCAGAAAATCCAGAAAAAATGGTAAAACAAATTATAATAGACATGGAGGATCAATTAAGAAAAGCAACACAAGGATTAGGAACAGCTATGGGAAGTTTCAATCAAGTAAAAAAGCAATTAGAAACAGCACAAGAACAATCAAATGTATGGCAAGGTAAAGCAAAAACTTGCCTAGAACAAGGGAACGAAGATTTAGCTAAGCAAGCATTAGAAAATAAAGTAAAACAAGACAAGATGGTAGCACAATATCAAGAAATGGCTACCACAATGGAAGCACAAGTAAATGACATTAAATCTCAAATAGACACATTAAAACAAAAATTAGAAGAAGCTAGAAGTAAACAAGCAATGCTTGTAGCAAGAAGCAAAATGGCTGATGCACAATCTCAAATGGCAAAAACACTTGGAAATATGGATAGTAAAAGTGCATTTGCAAAAATGGAAAAAATGGAACAAAAAATTGAGCAAAAAGAAGCTCAAGCAAATGCTTATTCAGAAGTTTCTGGAATACAAGAAAGTGAAAATGACCCATTTGCTCAAATGGACAAAGAAAATAGTATAAATGACGAACTTGAAAAATTAAAACAAGAAATGAATAATAATTAGGAGGCATCAAATGAATATAATAGTAGCATTACTTTTCATAGGTGGAGGTCTTGCAGCAATCTTTTATATAAGACCAAGAACTCAAGAGCATGTAACAGAAATTAAGTATATGCAAACAAAAACAATATCAGAATTACGAGATATGTTTAGTCAAATGGATTCAAGTGGTTTAGGGAATGACTATAGGGAATTCGTTGAACTAAAAGGGACAGTAGTTTCAGATAATTTAATAGAAACACCTTTTTCTAACAGAAAAGTAGTATATTGTGAATCAAAATTAGCACAAGTAACAGAATCAAGAAAAGAATATCGTGATAGTAATGGAAATTGGCAAACTAGAATGGAAAAACAAGAAAATACTATATCAAATGAAAAATCAAGTCAAGATATTACCATGACAGATAATAGTACAAATGATCCAGTTGTTCTTGAAATAAATGCAACAGGATGTAAGCTTGATATTCCAAAAACATTTGACAGATTTGAACCAAAAGGAAATCTTGGAAACTATAGATATTTCAATTCTTTCTCTTGGAATAGATATGGTAGTGAAACATTAGGTTTTAAAATGACAGAAGAAACAATAGAATCTAATCAAAATTTATATGTAATAGGTGAAGCATTTAAAGTTGGAGATACAATACATATTGGAAGGCCACAAGATAATAAAAAAACATTTATAGTAACAACAAAATCAGAAGAAGATTTAATAAATAAATCAAATCAAAATGCCCTACTTCTTTTAATAGGAGGAATAGTTTCAATAGTAATTGGATTAGGGACAATGATTTCAATGGTAATGAAATAAAGGAGGAATGGAAATGTTTGAAAATATAATAAGACAATTTAAAAATCCAGTAACAACAATATTAGAAAAATCCGAAGAAGAAGATACAAAAAAAGGTATAGTAAAACTTGCTATAATATCAGGTATAATATCTTTAATGAATGTTATTTCAGTAATAATATCAATTTTGGCAAAATATTCTACTAGTAAATATTCATCATCATACTATACAGCTTCAGAATTGTGGGAAATGAGATTTGATGCCATGGGAGAAGCAAAACTATTATCTGGTTTCTTCAAAACTTGGGTTATAATAGCAATATCCATAGCTGTTGGTGCTTTAATATTATTTATTATAGCAAAATTAGTAAAAAGCTCAAAAGAATATTCAACTACTTTATCAATGGTTAATAATGTATTAATAATATATATAATTGGTTCTATTTTAAATATAATACTTTCACTAATATATGCACCATTAGGTTTCTTAATATCATTTGCAACAATAATATATATTTCAATAACATTAATGAATGCTTTTAGAGATTCTTTAGATATAGAAAATTCAGATATTCTAACTTTAGTTACTACAGGAGTTTTAGTTGTATTAATGATAATTTTAATTGTATTAATGTCAAGCATTACTGGAATATCTTTAGAGGATATAGTAGAGATTAAAGAATTATTAGATTAATAGAAATAAAAATAATCAAGCAGTTTAGATACTATTTGATTATTTTTTATTTTGTTACATTTAAGTTTCGACTTTTTACAAGAGTAGGTTATAATATATGATTTTTTTACACT
>CARBKU010000153.1 GCA_948946035.1 uncultured Clostridia bacterium | reverse complement strand
TTTAAAAAATATTGTATCTACACCAAAAAATATTGGAGGTATGATTATTTCTACAACCGATAAATTATATAATGAAGAAAAGGAAAAAACAAAATACAGCAAAATTTATAAAGCAGTAGTTGGATTATGTGCAAGTATTCTAATTACAACAGGAGTTGTATTTGCAAAAGATATAAATAATTATATTAAAAACATATTTAACCTAGGAGAGCATGGTTATGGAGATGTACAAATTGAAGAAGCAATTCATAACAATTATTTACAGTATAATTCAGGAGAATATATTGAAGAAAATGGAGTTAAATATAAATTAGAACATAGCTTACTTAATGATATTAATTTAATATTTTCTATAGATTTTATTACTGATTTTAATATAGATGAATTTGAAAATCTATCTGTATCTGGATTAAAAATAGAAGATGAAAAAGGCAACCAAATTCATGTGGATAGCGAAAGTCAGGAAATTTGGACAAAAAATATAGCACAGACAATGAGATTTACAAAAATAAAGAAATCAAATAATGAAATATCAGTAGCTTTTACTTTAGTATCAAACCAATTCCCAAAAATTAATACTCTATATATAAGTTTTGATAAAATAACTATGTATACAGTAAATAAAGGAGTAGTAAATTCAAAGGAGATAAAGGGAAACTATAATTTGAAATTAGATATTGACAATAAATTTAATGATAGAAATACAGTAAATTATTCATTTAAAACAATTTCAAATAATAGTAACATAGATTTAGAAAAAGTAATTTTGACAAATACTGGATTAGGAGTAACTTTTAATAGTAATAAATTAGAAACTATAGGATATAATTTTGAATTATTTGATACTAATTTTAACAAATTATATTCAAATAAAAATGATATCTATACTATTGGAAATTCTGATAAATATTTCGTTTGGTTAGATATTAATGATGATATAAAAGGTTTAGATAACTTTATATTAAAAGTTATTGATTTAGACGGAAATGTATCTCAAATTATGTTAAAAAATTAATTAAATATTGTAAGAAAAGGTGCAGTTGGTAAAGTATACTACTGTGCCTTTTTAATGCAATGCTAAACTACAACAATAAAAATTTTTGTATCTCAATGTATAATATTATTTGACTTAACAAAAAATATAGAGTATAATAATACCATAAGTATTGATCGGGATTTATTATTATATATGAGTTAAGAGAATTAAAAAGGCCATATATAAAATTTAATAAAAAAAAATTGTGCGATATAAGCACAAATTTTTAGCGTGAAAAAAACTGAGATTACATTTAAATAACGATTAATTAAGTCAAAGATAAAAGAGAAGGGAGAATTTATGAAAGAAAATTTAGACAAACAAGAAGAAAAAAAAGGAGAAGTTACAAAAAGAAGTACATCAAGAACGAGGAAAACAACTAATGATAAGCAAAACAGAGAAGTTACAATTATTAAAAAAGATAATAATGAAGAGGAGAAAAAGACAACAAAGAGACCATATAGAAGGAGAAATACAAAAACAAATAATAGAAATAGTGAGAAAGAAAATACTATATTTAAAAGATCAAAATTAAAGATAATACCATTAGGAGGATTACACGAAATAGGAAAAAACATAACTGTTTTTGAGTATGAAAATGAGATAATTGTAGTTGACTGTGGTTTATCATTTCCAGAAGATGACATGTTAGGAGTAGATTTAGTAATACCAGATATAACATATCTAGAGAGAAATGTAGATAAAATTAAAGGTCTAATAATAACTCATGGACATGAAGACCACATAGGTGCTGTACCATATTTATTAAAGAAAATCAACATTCCAATATATGCAACAAAATTAACAGCTGGATTAATTAGAAATAAACTAGAAGAACATAAACTACTAAGAAGTACAAAATTAAAAGAAGTTATACAAGGTCAAACAATAAAATTAGGAAAAAACTTCGAAGTTGAATTTATTAGAAGTTCACACAGTATACCAGATTCAGTAATGTTAGCAATAAAAACACCAGTTGGTACAATATTACACACAGGAGACTTCAAAATTGACTACACTCCAATTGATGGGAAATTAATGGATTTTGGTAGAATTGCAGAATTAGGAAATAAAGGAATATTAGCATTAATGTCAGATAGTACAAATGCTGAAAGAAAAGGGTTTACAATGTCAGAAAGTTCTGTTGGAGAAGTTTTTGACAAATTATTTTTACACTGCACAAAAAGAATTGTAGTAGCAACATTTGCATCAAATGTTCATAGAGTTCAACAAATTGTAAATTCAGCAGTAAAATATGGTAGAAAAATAGCAGTATGTGGTAGAAGTATGATTAATATGATACAAACTGCTAGAGAATTAGGATATATACAATGTCCAGAAAATATTTTTATTGATATAGATATGATAAAAAGTTATACAGATGAACAATTAGTAATTATAACAACAGGAAGTCAAGGGGAAACAATGTCTGCATTAACTAGAATGGCAGCAGGTGACCATAGAAAAGTAACAATAACACCAAATGATTTAGTAATTATTTCAGCAACACCAATTCCAGGTAATGAAAAATTTGTATCAAAAGTGATTGATGACTTAATGCAAATTGGTGCAGAGGTAGTATATAGTGCATTAGAAGATATTCACGTATCTGGACATGCATGCCAAGAAGAGCAAAAATTAGTTTTAGCATTATCTAAACCCAAATATTTTATACCAGTTCATGGAGAGTATAGACAACTAATTGCTCATAGCGAAACAGCTCAAAGTATGGGCATATATAAAGAAAATATTATTATGCTTTCAAATGGTCGTGTTTTAGAAATGAATGAAGAAAGTGCAGAGTTTACATCTACAGTTCCAAATGGTAAGGTTTTAGTTGATGGTTTAGGTGTAGGTGATGTAGGAAATATTGTTTTAAGAGATAGACAACATTTATCACAAGATGGTTTAATTGTTATTGTGTTGACTATGGATTCTTCAACAGGTGAAGTTGTGGCAGGACCAGATATTATTTCAAGGGGTTTTGTTTATGTTAGAGAATCTGAAAATATTATGGATGATGTTAAATCAGTAGTAAGAAATGAGATTAGAAAATGTGAAGAAAGAGGAATTAGAGACTGGTCAACAATTAAGTCAACTGTTAGAGAGAATTTAAGAGATTATATTTTTACAAAAACAAAAAGAAACCCTATGATTATTCCGATTATTATGGAAATATAATAAAATACAGTAATACCAAGCTTTTTATGGCTTGGTATTATCTATACGTTTTCATTACTATGTCCAATTATTGAATTTATGATTACTTATTTAACATATAAAAAAAGTACAAACATATAAAAAAACTACTAGACCTACAAAATTAAACTAGTTAAATAAAAATACTATACATTGAAAAGTTAATTGTGTAAAATGAAAGCAAAAAGACATATTCAATGAATATGTCTTCGCAAAAAAAGAATTATAGTCATTCTGAATCATCTTCAAAGATAGCTGAAAATTCTTCAAAAGATGGCATAATATTTTCAGGTAAAAGTTTGCATTGTCTAAGAATACCATTCTCATCCACTACAAAAACCTTACCATTTACCAAGTAACATTCTGTTTTTTTTGCTTTCATATTATATCTCTCCTATCTCTGAAATAAATTTATACTAAACTATTTAGCTTTAATTAAATTTTAACATAATTAACATAATACTGCAATGGAAAATAATGTAGTAGAAATCAAGAGGAGAAAAAGTAGGCTATTTTTATAGTCTGCTTTCTATAACTTTTATTCCATCTTTCTTATTAGGGTCAACTTCAATAATTAAACTATCGTAAACAATTAATTTGTTTTGTGTAATATAAAGAACAATGTCTCCTATTCGAGGATAATCAATTGTAGTATGCTCAGCAGAATAATAGTCAAAATTTTTTATATGAAGTGTTGTTAATTCCTTCGAAGATATTTTATCAAAATCTTCGAAAGTAAAATCTGGGTTTTGTGTATAATAATAATTATAAGTATAGCAATTAGATTCATTTACTTTGTTCTTTTTTATAAAAAAATAATCCATATATACTCCTTTCAAAACAATATAAATATAACATAAAAGCGAATTAAAATCAAGGATATAAATTTTCAAGTTTCGACTTTTTGCAAGAGTAGGTTATAATATATGATTTTTTTACACTT
>CARBKU010000152.1 GCA_948946035.1 uncultured Clostridia bacterium | reverse complement strand
TTCGTATTTAATTTTTAAATATGTATTAGCTAACACCCAAAAACCTCCTGTAAAGTAAAAATGAACTACTATAAAACTCATTTATAAAAAAATGTTTTAAAAACTACTGCTCCATTATTTAAAATTATATAGTCATATTTTTATTCTTTACATATACTTCTGATGCCAATGGATTTAGAAAATAAACTAATGTATTATCTGTTTTAAATTCCACGACATCCTATTAAACTAAAATAAGGCGTTTGTCAACAAAGTCGCCTTATTTTAGTTTAAATAATTTCAAAAAAATAACAGACAATTTCTTCTCTGTTATTTTGGCTCCTTTGCGTAGGACGTATTCGAAAAATCTATCGCAAAAAAGTTACTTGTTTCCGTTTCAAATGTAGTTATAGCAATGGATTCCAAGAAATATTCCACAATTCTGTGTTTTTTGTCTATAACTATGTTTTTAATTTAACATAAAATTTTAGGTTTGGCAATACTTTTTGAAAATTTAATTTGCCTATTTTTTTGCAATAAATACTATATAATTCTTTTTATGTTCAAATCTTATAGTTTCTCTTTCATCTATCTTTATAATATCAAAGTATTCTAAGTATTTTTTAGTATCACTGACATCAAATAATCTTATTGGTTTATAGTTATATTCATAAAAATGATATTCAATCTCTTTTGCATCATTTCCTATTACTTCTAATCCCTGAATGCCATTCACACTTCCAATAAATAATCCATTGTTTTTTTAAATTCTTTTTACTTCTAATAACAATTTTTTAGTATCTTCATCAGAAAAGTAATGAATAGATAAATTAGCAAATACTAAATCAAATTCACTATCTGAAAAAGGTAATTTATTTCTCATATCCAATTTTACTACATTTTTATTAAAATCTTTAACTTTATTTAAAGCTATATCTGATATATCTGCTGAAACTACATCATATCCATATTTCATAAGCTGTTTTGAATATTGTCCAATTCCACATCCTAAGTCTAAACATTTTCCTTTTGAATTAAAATAAGTTTTGTACTCATCTATCCATAAATCCTCTTCTAAACTTTTATTAATATGTTCAGACCAATATTCATCATTTTTAAAGTAATCATTTACATTCATCATTCATTCCTCCAAAATTTTCTTCAAACTTTCTAACCATTCAAATCCTTCATTATCTAAATCTTGTAATTCTTCTATTTTAAAGTATTTTACTTCTTCAAGTTCCTCTTCTTGCAATTTGCATTCCTTAAAATCTACATTCTTTCTAACATAATATACTGTAAAATGTGATTTTTCATTAGTATCCATACTTAAAAATTTTAGTTCTTCTTTATTCAAAGAAATCCCTATTTCTTCTAAAGTTTCTCGGATTCCTGCCTCAAGTGGTGTTTCACCTAAATCTACTTTTCCTCCACAGATACCCCATTTACTAGGATTTGCCCTTTTAAATCTACTACGTTTTTGAAGTAATATTTCGTCATTTTCATTAATGATAACTACTCCAACTACTGATATATAATATCCATCAGGCACATTGTTAATATCACGAGTCTCTACATGTGTTAAAATCTTACCTGTTTTATTTCCATTTATATCAACCAATTCATGCTTTTCCATTCTATTTCTCCATTTCCCAACTTTTAAAATAAATACATTCTAAATTATCATCAAATTTCACTTCATAAATACCATTATATGTTGTTATATCTCTTTCAAATAACCATTCTACTATTAAAACATTTTTGTCTATAGCTAATATTTTAAATTCAATATTTTTTATATCTTGATTTTTAATGTGTTGCCATTCTTGTTTTATTTCATCAAATGTTGTATACGGTTTCATAAATGGTGTTTCTTGATAAAATGTTGTTTTTGCAAATAAGGATGTTGCTTTCTTTATATCTTTACTCCACCAATACTTTTTTAATTTTTCAAGCCAGCTATTTGCAAAACTATAATCTAAAGTCTTATGTATTATTTTTTCAAAATTATTAGATTTTACTTCTTGTTTTAATGTTGTTTCAAACTCATTAAATCCATTTTTCTTATAAAAACTTATGGCATTAATATTTTTTGCAGATGCTGTAACTTTTAATTCTTCAATTTTATTTTGCAAGCAGTATTCTTTAAATTTACCAATTAGTTTCGTACCTATTCCATATTTTCTATATTCCTCTAATACAAACATATTATCTACTTCTGCCAATGATTTTGTTACATAACTTCCTTGTATATTAATACTTCCTGCTAAATATCCCACTACATTATCTTTATCTAATGCAATATAAACAATTTCATTCTCTAGCATATCTTTAAAATAGCTTGTTCCTTTTTCTTCAAAAGTCCAACCTACTTTTAATGCAGAATCAAAATTGTTGTACTCTAACTCAAATAATTGATTATTTAAGTTTTGAATATCCTTTAAATATGTAATATCAGCCTTTTTGATTTCTATATCCATATTAACATTCTCCTCTTTGCTTTAATATTTCTACTGCTTTATCTCTATGTAATTCTTTTACTATTTCAATTTTATTATTAGCATATTTTGATAATACATCTATATCAGTAATCATTTCTGGACAATAATTATCGTTGCTATCTTGTAATGTTGCAGCATAAACAATTCTTGCAAATTCTTCATAAAGTATAGCACCCATACACATCATACAAGGCTCACATGATACATACAAAGTTGCACCTTTTAAATCACCATATAAATTTTTATTTTTAGATGCACTTTCTATTGCTTCTAGTTCTGCATGAGAATACATACTTGTTTGCATTAATGTTTTATCATCACTTCTACCAATTATTTCACCATCTTTTACCACAATAGCACCATAAGGATATTTAGCTTTTCTACTAATTTCAATTGCTATATCTATAAATTTTTCATCCATAATGAAATACTCCTTTGTTAATTTTGCAACATCATGTTGCAATTTTCATATTTTTCTTATTTATATCACAAATTTAATATAAATACAATTATTAAAGGATATTAACTTCGTTTTCTAAAATTAAATGCACATTTACACTCTGTATATAGCAAAAGCTAGCACATATAGCACTAGCCTTAATAATTTTACTTTATTCATCATATTTTAAATCTAATTGTATTCCTAATAATTTTCCTGTTTCATTATTATCAGTTAAATGCAATTGTGTATTATTATCTATAATCTTTTTTATCTCTATATATTCTTCTTCTGAAGTCCCTCCCTTTATTGTGTCTAGAAAATCTTCATTTAATGTTACAATATACTGAAATCCATATTTATTTGTATATTCTTCTGCTATTTTTATGCATTCACTCTTTTGTCTTGGATCAATATCTGAAAATAACCTACTATCATGACAAATAAACCTAACATTATTATTATATCCATTTATCATAACTGTATAATCATAACAAAATATCTTTATTCCATTAACTCCATCAGATGAATCATCTTGTATTTCTACTGAAACATTAAATCTATTTTGGTTTTTTTCGCTCTCATTATTATCTATTTGTATTCCAGATGTTTTGTTTGGATAAAATCTTTGTGCTAACTCTCTAAATACTAAAATATTTCTGTTGATTACTTCTCTAGAATCTTTTAAATAATCATTTGTAATAATATTTTCTTGTTGTAAATTTATGTTTATATTATTTAACTCATTTTTGTATTTTTCTATTAGTTCTTTATAATCATTTAACTTTTCTAATCTATTTTTATATTCATTTAATTTACTATTTAAAGAATTATATTCTTCTAAAGCGCCAAATGCACCTAACACCTTTAAATTTGCATCTAATGCTTGAGATAATTGTTGCTTTTGTTTTTCTGTTTCTTTAATTTTACTTTTAAATTCATTCTTTTGCTTTATAAGTCTTTTCATTCTATTGTCCAATAATTTGTTATGAAATTCTTCTACTTCTTCTAATTTCTTCACTATCATATCATTTAATTCTATTTTTGCTTCTTCATACATAGCAATTATTTTATCTTTTGATACATCAGTCTTAATATTTAAACTCTTATCTATGTTTTCTACTGCATTTTTCATTAATAATAAATCATTTTCTAAATTATTAAGCTCTATTTGTTCCTCATCTGCTTCTTTTTTTATCTCATAATAATTATCGGCTATTTTAAAATTATCTATTTCATTTTTTAACTTTTCTATATTTTGTTCTAAA
>CARBKU010000151.1 GCA_948946035.1 uncultured Clostridia bacterium | reverse complement strand
TTTAGGAAAAACTATAAATACTGCAATAGATATTGGTATTAGAACAGTTTTGCCAGATTTTATAGAAGATGAGATAATAAATATAAAAGATAATTTATTAAATTATGGATTAAAAGATGGAATATCTAAAACTATAAATGATGCAGTAGATTTAGGAAAAACTGCTATTGGAATAGTTACAGGTAATTTTGAAAATGTTTCACAAATGCAGATGGCAGTCAAAAATGGAGGATTAATTGATGGTATTTCATCATTATTAGATACTGTGGTTGATAATGTAAAACAAAAAGGAATTTTGAAACCTAGTATAGCAAAGACAATTAAACAAGGAAAAAATATTATTTTAAATAATATTGAAAATAATATTGAAAAAAATTTTAATAATCAATATAAAGCAATAGATAACTTGAACAAATATGTAGAACAATGGAAATCAAGTTTTAAAGAGAAAAATTTTGATGAAATGGATAAAGCATATAAAAAAATAGAAAAGCAAATGAAGGAAATTGCTCCAATTGAAAAAGTAATTAATAATGCAAAAAATGTAAATGTTTTGCATGAGTTAATAAAAAATAATGGAAAGAATTTTAATTTGAGTGAAGAGCAAATGAATTTAGCTAAAAAATTAATTTAAGAAAAAAGTATTTTTTTTATGACTAATTTATTTTTTTGTATGGCAATCGCTTAAAATTTCTCATAAAATTTTTTATTATTTAAATTAATTACTTAAATAGCACGAAAAGGGTTATAATTCTATATTTTTGAACAGTTCTGGGGTAACCGTTCAAAAATTCTTAGAAAAGTTTGTTAAAACTTTTCTTTAGAATTTTTCGAATGGGGCAAGTGAAAAAATATATAATTATCACCCTTTGGGAGCGAGTAGATATAATAAAAAATAATAAAAAATATTATAAGAAATTTTAAGCGATTGCCATATTTTTCTTGCATATTTTTCTGTATTTTAGTATAATACAAATGTAAAAAATAAAGAAAAGAGGGAGAAAAATGGAAGATAGACCACAAGAAAAAAATGACGGAAAGATAGTTGAAAGAGATATAGAAAAAGAAATGAGAACAGCCTACATAGACTATGCTATGAGTGTTATTGTATCTCGTGCACTTCCAGACGTAAGAGATGGTTTAAAACCAGTACATAGAAGAATTTTATATTCAATGCATGAAGATGGAATAACATCAGATAAACCATATAGAAAATGTGCAAATACAGTAGGATCTGTTTTAGGAAGATATCATCCTCATGGTGATAGTTCAGTATATGATGCAATGGTAAGGCTTGCACAAGATTTTTCAATGAGATATATGTTAATTGATGGACATGGAAACTTTGGTTCTGTAGATGGAGATGGAGCAGCAGCTATGAGGTATACAGAAGCAAGAATGTCAAAAATATCTGAATATATGTTAACAGATATAGAAAAAAATACAGTAGACTTTATGCCAAACTATGATGACAGGCTACAAGAGCCAGTTGTATTACCAGCAAGAATACCATCACTTTTAATAAATGGGTCATCAGGAATAGCTGTTGGAATGGCAACAAATATACCACCACATAATTTAAAAGAAGTAATAGATGGAATTACAAAAATAATTGATGAAGATGAAGTAACAGATGAAGATTTAATGTCAGTTATAAAAGGTCCAGACTTTCCAACAGAAGGAATAATTTTAGGAATTGAAGGTATAAAACAAGCATACACAACAGGTAGAGGAAAAATTACATTAAGGGCAGAGACAGACATTGAAGAAATGAGCGGAAATAGACAAAGAATTATAGTTTCATCATTACCATACCAAGTAAATAAAGCAAACTTAATAAAAACAATATCTGATCTTTCAAAAGAAAGGAAAGTAGAAGGTATTTCTGAATGTAGAGACGAATCTGACAGAAAAGATAAAGTAAGAGTTGTTATAGAATTAAAAAGAGATGCTAATCCACAAGTAGTATTAAATCAATTATTTAAGCATACACAAATGCAAACTACATTTGGAATTATAATGCTAGCATTAGTAAATGGAGAGCCAAAAATATTAACATTAAGACAATGTTTAGATTGTTATATAGACCATAGAAAAGATGTAATTTTAAGAAGAACACAATTTGATTTAGATAAAGCATTAGCTAGAGCTCATATTTTAGAAGGTTTAAAAATTGCATTAGACAATATAGACGAAATTATAAATATTATTCGTTCATCATATGATGATGCTAAAGAAAGATTAATGGAAAGATTTGGTTTAACAGAAATTCAAGCACAAGCAATATTAGATATGAGATTAAAAACATTATCAGGATTGCAACGTGAAAAAATAGAAAACGAATATAATGAATTAATGGTATTAATAGCACATTTAAGAGAAATTTTAAGTAGTGAAAAATTAGTTTTTGATATTATAAAAGAAGAGTTACTTGAAATAAAAGACAAATTTGGAGATGAAAGAAAAACAAAAATAGTTGCAGCAGAGGGAGAAATAGACATTGAAGATTTAGTAAAAGAAGAACAAACAGTAATTACTTTAACACATTTTGGTTATATTAAAAGATTACCAATTGACACATATAGAAGTCAAAAAAGAGGTGGTAAAGGAATTACAGGAATGACAACAAGGGAAGAAGATTTTGTTAAACAGATATTTATTGCTTCAACACATGATACAATTTTATTCTTTACTAATAAAGGAAAACTATATAGATTAAGAGGGTATGAAATTCCAGAAGCAGGTAGAACTGCTAAAGGAACAGCAATTGTTAATTTACTAAGTTTAGATCCAGGAGAAAAAGTATCAGCAGTTATTCCTATTCAAAATTTTGCAGAAGGAAAATATTTGCTAATGGCTACAAAAAATGGACTAATTAAGAAAACAGCTTTAGGAGAATATAATTCTGCAAGAAAAACAGGACTTCAAAGTATCACTTTAAAAGAAAATGATGAGTTGATAGAAGTTAGATTAACAGATGGACAAGATAACATAGTATTAGTTACAAAGAATGGTATGTGTATTACATTTGACGAAAAAGATGTAAGACCAATAGGAAGAGTTTCTCAAGGTGTTATAGGTATAAGACTTGATGATGACGATGATGTTATAGGAATGGAATCTGTAATAGCTGGAGATAAATCTACTTTACTTGCAATTACTGAAAATGGATTTGGAAAAAGAACAGAATTAGACGAATACAGAGTGCAAATAAGAGGCGGAAAAGGTGTAATTACATATAAAATAACACCAAAAACAGGAAAGATAGTTGGTGTAAGGGTAGCAAATGAAGAAGATGATGTAATGTTAGTTACAGATACAGGCACAATAATTAGAATTAATGTAAAAGATATTAGTGTTTTAGGAAGATCAACTCAAGGTGTTACTCTAATGAGAACAAATGATGGTGGAAGAGTTGTAAGTATAGAAACTTTAAAACCTGATGATATAGAATAAAATAAAAAATGCTAGATTTTTTCTAGCATTTTTAAATATTTTTATTTATTTATAAATCTTAAATCATCACCAATAAAATAGTAAAGATCATAATATCCGAGCAATTCTTGAACCAATTCTTTCTTCATAATTTTTAAAAATATCATTAATATTTAAATTAGTAGAAATAATCGTTTTAGTAATTTTATTATTTAGATTTAAAATTCGTGTATTTAATATTGTAAAAAATTCACTTAATTTCATAGAATTTAAACTTTCTGTTCCTAAATCATCAATTATAAGTAAATCGGATTCTAGTACAGATTTATAAATATTATCATTAGGACTTTTTTGTTTACTCATTTTATAATCTATTACACTTTCAAGAAGTATAGGAGCAGTTTGATAAAGAACAGTTTTTCCGCTTATTTAAAAGTTCTTGTGCAATACAATTTGACATAAATGTTTTTCCGCAAACCAGTATTACCACAAAAAAGTAAATTTTTATTTTGTAGATTATCAAAATTTTCAACAAATTCTATACATCTATTTTTTATATTTTTAATATTTTCTCTAGGGGAGATATTTAATTTATATTTTTCTATATTAATTTTATCTGAAAATAAATTTTCATTAAAACAATTAAAATTTTCTTTTTTTAAATTTGTCATATTTGATTTATTAAAAGAATAATTTAATAATTTTTGTTTTAGACAATTACACATTTCACTCTTATAATTATTATCTCTAATATATCCAGTA
>CARBKU010000150.1:464-4233 GCA_948946035.1 uncultured Clostridia bacterium | reverse complement strand
TGTAAAAAAATCATATATTATAACCTACTCTTGAAAAAAGTCGAAACTTAAATATAGTTAAGAGATTGACAAATCCATTTTATTTTAATATAATTGAACTATCAGTTTAATTATTAAAAGGAGATAATATGGCTCGAAGAAAAAAAGAAGATATAAGTGTGCATAGAAATAATATAACAACTGTTGCTTCAAAAATATTCATAGAAAAGGGAATCACAGGAACTACTGTTGATGAAATTGCCAAAACATCAGGATATAGCAAGGCTACTTTATATGTATATTTTGAAAATAAGGAAGAAATTTATTTTTCTTTAGTATATCAACATATGCAATATTTATATAAAAAAATAAAAGATATTATTTCACAAGAAATCAGCACAAAAGAAAAATGGAGAGAATGTTATTTAGAAATTTGTTTTGCTATTCATAATTTATCAAAAGAATATCCTATATATTTTGATGGAATGATAGGAAATATAAATGTAGATATAGACTCTGCTAAAACACCACAAACATATAAAGATATTTATAAATTGGGTTTAGACTTTGATAGAACTTTAAAAGAAATGATAAATAAGGGAGAAATATTAGGCATTTTTAATTCAATTACTAATTCAAGTGCAGTTGTGATTTTTCTATGGAGTAGTATATCTGGAATTGTAAGAATGAAAGAACATAAAAAAGATTATTATGAATTACTTGGATTTAATAATGATGACTTTTTAAAACAAGAATTTCTTTCTTTATTATGTTGTTGTCAAAATATAGGAGGAGAACAAATATGTCAAAGAAAAGAATGATGTTAATTGTAGTAACTATTATGATTACTGCTATATTAGGAGGTGTAATTACTTTGTTTATTATTGGAAGAAAAATTGAAATAAATACAAATATAAAACTAGATGGTGTAAGTGAAGAAATTGGATCTGTTTTGTACTATGCATCATTTGCTGCTAATTCACATAATACACAACCTTGGAAAATAAAATTAGATGTACAAAAGCAGGAATTGATAATTTACATGGATAAAGAGCGAATGTTAAAAACTGTAGATCCAAAAAATAGAGAAATGTATATATCTTTAGGTTGCTATATTGAATCATTAACTTTTGCTTTTGATACTTATGGCTTTGATACTATGGTAAAGTATTCTAATCTTATGGGTACTTCTAATGAAATTGCAACTATTTCTTATTCAAAACGCAAAAATTCATATATAAAAGAAAAACAAATTAAAACAATAATACGCCGTCATACTGATAAAAGAGGGTATAGGTTGGATAGTTTAGATAAGAATGACATTTCTAAAATTTTGGCAAACTTTGATAATATATATTATTTCGAAAACGATTCAAAAGAATTTACATATTTAAAAAATGGAACATTAGAATCTATTTCAAAGCAATCAAGCGATATCGCTTATCGTGATGAATTAAATCTATGGATGAGATTTTCGAATGAAGAAGTTAAGCAAAAAAAAGATGGAATCTCTGCCGAAATGATTGAACTAAATGGTATTATAAAGGCACTGTATTATTTGACAACAAATCATAGGAATGCTAGTAGTGATACATTTGCAAAGCAAGGCATAGATACAACAAAGAAGCAAGTAGAAAATTGTGGTGGTTTTTTCGTAATCACAGGTGGAGATACAACATTTGATTGGCTTGAAATAGGTAGAAAAACACAAGCTTTTTGGTACTTATGTGTTGAGAATAATATTGCAATTCAGCCTTTAAGTGCAATGCTTGAAATAGAGTTTTATAAAAATGAAATAAATAACTATTTAAAACTTAAAGAAAATGCTCAAATGATTTTAAGAGCAGGATATGTAGATGATTATGGCGAAAATGCTAAGGTACGTCGTGATCTATATGAATATGTTACTGTTATAAATAGTGATAATTAGACCTAAAAACAGACAAAATATAGCACTAGAAGTTGGATATTATAATTTGAAATATTTAAAAACTTTTGATATGAAAATGGTGCAAAAGAAGTACCAAAGTTTTGGCAAAAACATTTTAAATCTAAAACAAGTAAGATAGTTAGAGGAACATATGGTATAAATTTGGATCAAAATAGTACCGAAGATGAATTTTAGTATATGATAGCAGATTGGTATAATATTGAAATGTATTCTGATGTTTCAAAATATAAAAATGGTATGGAAAATGAAGATTATTATATAAAGATGAGTATTATAAAATTTCTTCTAAAAGCAAAAAAGATAATATAAATTTCCCTGTAAATTTGCAGAAATGTATCTAAAAAGTCAAAAAGATGTGGTATAATATATAAGGAAAAACACTTGAATTTTGTTATAAAAAAAAGGTGCGAAAGGAGTAGATTTTAATGAGTGATAATGAAAAACAGGTGGGGGGGAATAAAAGTGTAATAAACTGGTATCCAGGACATATGGCAAAAACCAAGAAACAGATTTTACAAGACATAAAATTTGTTGACATTGTTATTGAATTATTAGATGCTAGAATTCCAATTTCTAGTCAAAATCCTGACATATCTAAAATAGTAAATGGAAAGAAAAAAATTGTTATACTAAATAAATGTGACTTATCTGATGATTATCAAAACAAGCTATGGGTAAAATATTTTCAAGAAAAAGGTATTGTAGCAGTTCTATCAGATTCTAATACTGGAAAAGGAATTGAAGAAAGCATTAAAAAAATTGAAACAGTTATGCAAAATGAGATAAAAAATCAAGCAGACAAAGGAAGAATAGGAAGAAAAATAAGAGCAATGATATTAGGAATACCTAATGTTGGTAAATCTTCCTACATAAATAGAATATCAAAAAGAACAACTGCTGGAGTAGGAAATAAGCCAGGCATAACAAAACAAAAACAATGGATACGAATTAATGAAAAAATAGAACTATTAGATACACCAGGTGTTTTATGGCCTAAGTTTGAAAGTGAAGAAATTGCATTACATTTAGCATTTACAGGAACAATAAAAGAAGAAATTTTAGAAAAAACAGAAATTGCATATTTTTTAGTAAAATTTTTAATTGAAAACAATTTAAAACAATTATGCGAAAGATACAAATTAGAAGAAGAATTAATAAAGGAAATTATACAAAGAGAGGATAGACCAGAAAATGAAAATATTTATGATATTATGTTAGAAATAGGAAGAAAAAGAGGTTGTATTATATCAGGAGGAAACATTGACGAAGAAAAAACAGCAAAGATTATTTTAGATGAATTTAAAAATGGAAAGCTAGGTAAAATTACAATAGAAAAAGCTGAAGATTATAAATAAAACTAAATAAAAAAAGAAGGAAAGTATGTTGGAAGAATTTATAAAAATAGAAAGAGATGAAACAGAAATAAATTTAATGTCACCTCTAACATGGGCATATGTGGGTGACTGTGTATATGAATTATATATAAGGACAAGTCTAATAAACAAAACAAATTTAAAACCTCATAAATTACATATAAAATCAATTAAATATGTAAAAGCACAAGCACAAGCTGAATTATTAAAAAAAATGTATGAAGATTTAACAGAAGAAGAAAAAGATATTGTGCGTAGAGGAAGAAATACAGAAAATCATCATTTGCCTAAAAATTCTAATGTGCAAGAATATATGTATGCGACAGCATTTGAAGCACTAATTGGATATTTGTATCTCACAAAACAACATAAAAGGTTAAAAGAAATTTTAGAAAAAGTGAAGTAAAGAAATTATAAAAATATATACTATTATTAGTAACATAAAAATTGATTATATAATAGTTGA
>CARBKU010000150.1:0-454 GCA_948946035.1 uncultured Clostridia bacterium | reverse complement strand
ACTAAAAAGTACTAAAAAGTATTTTTAGTTTTGGCTCGTTGGTCAAGCGGTTAAGACGCCACCCTCTCAAGGTGGAATCATGGGTTCGATTCCCGTACGAGTCACCACAACAGTCTTATATAAACCTAGGATAAGAGAAAACATCTCATTTACATTTATGTATTTGAGATGTTTTATTTATAATTTTCTCTACAACGAAGTTTATTAATGAAAATTTGTATAAGATTATTTATGAATTAAAATTAATTAAAACAGAAAAAAATTATATAAATTTTTGTAATAAGTATGAAAAAATAACAAATTATATGCCAGAATTTAAAACTTTAAATAAAGATTATATTATATGCAGTCATGCCTTTATTAATACAATCACTTTTTCAAAAGATGAAAGAGTTCAAATTGATCTTACAGTAGATAAAAAGATTTTAATCCAAAGATTTAAACAAAAGAAAAC
>CARBKU010000149.1 GCA_948946035.1 uncultured Clostridia bacterium | reverse complement strand
CATACTACTTAAAAAAATTGATTCAATTATATTAGTTTTTCCTTGTGCATTTTCTCCAAAAAAAATATTCATATTTTCATTTAGTTCAATTTCTTCATTATTATAATTTCTAAAATTATTTATTATTACCTTTTTTATCCACATACTTTTACCCCATTTTGTGTATAATTATCTTTTATATTATCTTATTTATTCTTTTTTTATCTATTTTTTTCTATTTTTTTCATTTTTTTTCTAATTTTTTAGTTATCCACCTTTGATTTTTTTAAATATATAATTATATTAATAAATTATAAAATTGCCTTATTTTCGATTTTCATACGCTTTCTTTTTTTTTAGTTTTTATTTAATTTAAATTTTATTTTTCTAATTAAATCTGATTAATACTATTTTATTCTTTTTTTTTGTGTATTTATTATTTATAATTAAAAATATAGTTTTCCACATTTTGCGCTCTTTTTGTGGAAAACTTTTTCCACAAAGTATTTACTTATTTTTTTATTATAAGACCAAAACTGAAAAATCTTTTATTTTTCAGTAAATTTGTTCGTGGGCCAAATTTATGAAATAAATTTGTGTATATTGTGTATTATATAATAGGAAAGTCAATATGACTTTCCTATTATATAATACAAAGGTAGAATTTCTTCCACCTTTATTATGTTTCTTCCTTTAATCTTATTGGTAAAATCATGTATGTATAATCTGCATTTTCTAGTGATTTTATTAAACATGGTGATATACTTGTTCCAAATTCAATATAAACTTCTTCATCATCTATTGCTTTTAAGCTATCTAGAAAATATTTAGGATTAAATCCTGATTCTAAATTTTTTCCTTCTGTAGAAATATATAATTCTTCTTTTGCATCTCCTGTTTGGTTAGTACAAGAGATTGTTACTTTTCCAATATCAACTTTTACTTTTACTGGATATTTTTTTTCTTTTTCTATTGATGATGATGATATTAAACTAATTCTTTCAAAACTATTTTGTATACTATTTTTTTCTACTTTTATTCTTGTTTCCCAATTACTTGGTATAACATTTTTATAATTTAAAAATTCACCATCTAAAATTCTTGTTACAATTTTACAGTTATCCATTTCAAATAAAGCTTGATTTTTAGAAACTCCAATTTTTATAGTTTCAAATGAATCTGAAATTATTTTGTTTACTTCATTTAATGTTTTTCCTGGAATTACTGCACTAAAATTATTTGATTGTTTATTCAAATAAATACTTCTTAATGCTAATCTAAAACCATCTACTGCTACTAAATTTAGCTTATTGTTTTCCACTTCAAATAAACAACCTGTGAATATTGGTCTACTTTCTTCTGTACTTACTGCAAAAATTGTTTTTCTTATCATGTTTTTTAAAATGCTTTGATCAATTTCTATAGAATTTTCTATTTCAATTTTTGGTAATTCTGGAAATTCTTCTGGATTCATAGTAGCTAATTTATATAATGCACCTTCACATTCTATTTCCAATAATTTTTTTTCATTTAATGTTATATTTATTTCTGTGTCTGGTAGTTTTCTTATAATTTCACTAAACATTATTGCATTTATTACTGTACTTCCCTGTTCTTTAATTTCACATTCCATTACATATTCTATACCAATTTCTAAATCATATGTTGTTAGTTTTATTTCATTATCATTTGTTTGAATTAATATACCTTCTAATATAGGCATTGTTGTTTTTGAAGCTACTCCTCTTACTACGGAATTTATAGCTTTAAGTATTTGGTCTTTATAACAAACAATTTTCATTGCGACTCCTCCTTGTATATATATAATATTTTTAGTAGTAATAGTATTAGGTATTGTGGAAACTGTGGAAAACTATGTTGAAAGTTAGAATCCCTAAAAAAAATGATGTTTATAATTTTGTGGAAAGTTCTTATTTTAATCCACAGTATTTTTTTTAATTGTGTATTTTTGGAAATATACACATATTTTTAACAGTTTATTAACACTAGTATGTGGATATCAAATGTATTAATTCCGTAAGAACAGAAATAATATTTTATTCCAAACAATTATTTTTCAAACACAAATTTTTAAGAAAAGTTTGAATATATTTTTACTCTTATTGTGTACCATCCGTAATAATATTTTTCACACTATCCACAATTAACTTAGTATTATTTTTTTCTTTTGTTTCTTTTTCTATTTTTCTACAAGCATGCATTACTGTTGAATGATCCCTACCACCAAATTCTGTTCCTATTTGTGGATAAGACATATTTGCAATTAGTCTGCATAAGTACATTGCAATTTGCCTTGGAAAAGCTATTTCATTAGATCTTTTATTTCCTGACAAATCATCTTTATTTATATTAAAGTATTTTGCTACAGTTTCTTTTATAAAATCACAAGATATTACTTTTTCGTTATTGTATTTAAATTCATTTATTGTCTTTTCAGCTAATTCTATTGTTATTGGGCTGTGTGTTAAAGATGCCATTGCTACTACTTTATTAAAAACACCTTCTAACTCTCTAATGTTAGAATCTATTTTATTTGCAATGTTAGATAATATAAAATCTTCTATAACAATATTTTCTTCTTGTGCTTTTTTTCTTAGTATTGCTAATCTTGTTTCATAGTCTGGACAAGATATATCAGCTAGTAGTCCCCATTCAAATCTTGACTTTAGTCTATCCTCTAAAAATGGTATATCCCTAGGAGGTTTGTCACTTGAGATTATAATTTGCTTGCCATTTTCAAATAATGTGTTGAATGTATGGAAAAATTCTTCTTGTATTCTTTCTTTTCCAGCTATAAACTGAATATCATCTATTAGTAATACATCTATATTTCTGTATTTGTTTCTAAAAACTTCATTTTTGTTATCTTTAATAGCGTTTATTAATTGATTTGTAAATTTTTCTGATGTAACATATAGAACATTATAGTTTTTGTTTTTTTCTATGATTCTATTTCCAATTGCATTCATTAAGTGAGTTTTGCCTAAACCAACTCCCCCATATAGAAAGAGTGGGTTATATGATTTTGCTGGTTCGTTTCCTACAGCTAGTGCTGCGGCATATGCTAATCTATTATTGTCTCCTACAACAAAGGTTTCAAATGTGTATTTTGAGTTTAAAGTAGATCTATTTGATTCTGTTTCAGGAGATGGTTTATTGTTAGTATTTTCAATTATTTCATCTTTAGTGTTTTGTTCTTCTTCTGATGATAAATCTATTACTGAAAATGTCCATTCTTTGTTTGTTATATATCTTAAAGTGTTAAATATTAGACTTTTGTATTTGTTTTCAATAAAATCTTTTTGAAATTCAGAAGTTGTAGTAAAAACAATGTTATTTTCTTCTATACTTTTAATGTCTAAAGGTACAATCCATGTATCATAAGATATTTTAGTAACTTCAGGTTTTAACAATTCTTTTATTTTTACTATTAGTTCGTCTTTTTCTATTGCCATTTAAGCTTCATCCTTTCTATGTAAAAAAATTATCCACAAAATTATCCACAAATGTTTATAACTTTGTAATATAATTGTAAAAATAAAGAGTATTGATACGAACAAAAATTCAACAATCCATATAAAAAATCTCATCTATTTTATACTTTTCATATAATAACAAATTTCGATATAATAAGTCAATATTATTGTGGAAAAAAATTTTTTTATGTGGATAATAAGCGAAAAAAAGTGTGGAAATCAGTCAAAAATTACAATTATATTACAAAAAATACTAAAACTCATAAATTAAAAAAATTCTGTGAAACATAACTATGCGTAGACTTTTTTACAAAAAAAACGAAATTCTCTTGACATTTTATATTAGAGTACTGTATAATCGATATACTGGTTATTAGATATAAAAAATTTTATATAAAAAACATTTAGGAGGTGCAAAAAAGATGAAAAGAACATTTCAACCAAAAAACAGACAAGAAAAAAGAGAACATGGATTTATGAAAAGAATGAAAACAGCATCAGGAAGAAAAGTATTAAAAGCAAGAAGAGCAAAAGGAAGAAAAAAATTAAGTGCATAGAGTATAAAACAAATTAAAGATGTTTTAAAGGCCGCAAAAGCGAGCCTTTTATACATACTCTATTAAAGAAATTTTTTCATTAGGAAAAAAACATACTATCATAGGGAGAACTAAATAATGAAAAAAACTAAAATGTTAAAGAAAAATTATGAATTTAAAAAAGTTTTATCAAAAGGAACTTATTATTCTGGAAAATGCATAGAAGCATTTATAAAAAAAAGCAACAAA
>CARBKU010000148.1:2704-4285 GCA_948946035.1 uncultured Clostridia bacterium | reverse complement strand
AAAAATAGTAATAAGTGTAGTAGTGTTAATAATAATTATTTTTGCAGTAATATTTACTATAATAAAAAGTGGAAAAACAATAGAGGAAAATAATGGAATAATAAACGAAAAAATCAATGGAGTTAAAAATGATACAAAGATGGAAGAACCAGATACATCAGTAGAAACAGAAAGAGAATAATAAGAAAAGATGTTAAAAATATATAAAAATTATTACTTATATTACAATTCTAAACGAATTGTAATATTTTTTTACAAAATGTAATAAAAATGTAATAAAAATGTAAAAAAATATTTACAAAAAAAATCAAAAATGGTATAATTATAATGTGGCGAAAATATTAAGAATTCTATGAAATATCTATAATAAAGAAAAGAGGAAATTTTTATTGAAAAAACGTTATAGAGGAAAACATTTCGAGGAGAAAACTAAATCTAGCAATAAAACAATATTTTTTTTATTAATTATAGTTGTAATAGTATTATTAATAGAAAATAAAAGTGTGGTAAAACATTTTTGCGAAGACCTTTTTGAAAACGTTGGAGACATATATGAAGAAATAATAACAAAAATCAATCTGTCATTAGAAGAAGGAGATAATATTGAAATACCAGACAAAATTGGAGATTATGATGTATTAGGAATACTTGTAATTGACAAAATCGGAATTCAAAAAAACATTTTAAACAAAACAACAGATGAAGCACTTAATATATCTATTACCAAATTTTATGGACCACAAATAAACGAAGAAGGAAATTTCTGTATTACAGGACATAATTATAAAGGAACTTTTGCAGAACTTAGTAAATTAGAAATAAATGATACATTTTATATCATAGACAAAGCAAATTCTGAAAAAGTAACATATAAAATTTATGACAGATATACAGTAAACCCTGACGAACTAAATTGTTTGAGTCAAGAAACAAATGGTAAAAGAGAGGTAACACTTATAACATGTAATCCACGGAGGAGTGACAAGACTAATTTTAAAAGCAAAAGAGATTTAAATCTCAAAATATAATATTTTAAGGAGGAGCAAATGAAAAAAATATTTTTAAAAACAATTGCTATAGTATTAATATTAACAATGAGTTTACCAATGTTTGCAAACGCAGCAACAATCTCTACAGAACAAGAAAATGGAATAACAGAAATGGAAAGTGTGGAAATAAAAATAACTACAGATAATCCTGTTAATATAATGCAATTTGATTTAGAATTTGATAGTTCAAGATTTGATTTTATAAAGGTAGATTGTAGTTTAGAACATACAGTAGCAAATATAGTTAACGAAAATATTGTAAGAGTATCAGCTTTTGACTTACAAAGAAAAACAGACAAATTAAAATTATACTTTACATCTAAAAAGAATAGTGTAGGAACTGACATTTCATTTGATATTAAGAATGTAGTAGAATTAGGTGAAGAAGGAAATGCAGAAACATTTGATAAAACATCAATAAAAATTGCAAAAATAAACGCTGCACAAACAAACAATAACACAACAAACGGAAACACAACAAACAATAATACAACAAATGGAAACACAACAAACAATAACACAACAAACGGAA
>CARBKU010000148.1:0-2604 GCA_948946035.1 uncultured Clostridia bacterium | reverse complement strand
ACACAACAAACAATAACACAACAAATGGAAACACAACAAACAATAACACAACAAATGGAAACACAACAAACAATAACACAACAAACAATAATACAATAAACAACAACATAACAAATAATAACATAACAAACAATAATATAACAAATATATATAATACAAATCAATACATAACAGAAGAAGGGAAAGTAATAAAATCATTGCCACAAACAGGAACTAGTCGTTCAGAAGATATAACATCAATTGGTGTATACACAAGACTAATATCTGACAAAATAGTAGTCCCATATGTATTACCAAATAGTGATGCTACAATTACAAAAGAAGATATAAAAAAGGAATTTGGTAATGATATAGTAATAAATGAAACTAATCCTATTGTAAAAACAGGAGATACATTTACATTAAATAACGTTGATTATACAGTTATAATTTATGGAGATTATAATAAAGATGGAAAAGTTACAACACGTGATGCTTTAGAAATAGGAAAGTATACATTAAACCCAAAATCAATTGAAAAAGAAAGTTTTATAGCATCTGATGTTGTAATTGATAAGGATATTAAGGAAGATGACTTTAAAAAAGTTCAACAATTTATAATAGGAAATGGTAAAATAATTGATAACAATCCAGCAAAAATAGTAGGGGTAACTACAAATGATGGAAATTTTACTGGTGAAAATGAAAAAGAAATGTCAATTACTTTATATACTAAAAACACTAGTAAAGCTCAAAAAGAAAGTTCTGGATTATTATATACAATAATACCGATGAAACTAATAGATGAAAAAGGAAATGTATCACGACTAAAATTTGGTGATATAAATGTAAGAGACAAAAAAGATGCTTATGGTAAAGTTTCAGTTATTGAAATAGGAAATAACAGATCATCATATGATATATCTGTTATAGGGTATATTTCAGACGGTCAAGGTGGATATAATGAAGAAAGTTCAGTAACTTCTGAAACAATTGACGCTATAGGAATTGCAATTGACACAAATAGTGATGGATATGACATTGAAAAAATAAAAGAAGGCATTACATTAAAGTATGATGGTATTGATGCAAATGGGAAAATATGTCGTAAAGAAACTAAAGTAAATGTTACAATAGACACAAGTGAACCAGAAGTAGAACAAACATTTAAAACAAATACTATAGATACAGAAAATACAACAAATAGTGATGATACAAATTCTAATAGCGATCCAGATATAACAGACAATAATACAAATTCTATTAGTGATATAATTACAGAAACTAACAATACAAACGCTATTAGTAATATAGATACAGAAACTAACAATATAAATTCTAATAGTAATATAAATACAAAAACTACTACTACAAACAAAACAACTAATATAAATAATACTGTAAATACTAATAAAGCTACAAATAGTACTGATAATATAAATACAAGTACTAGCACCATAGAAAACAGTACTAATATAAATACTAGTAGTAACATGATTAAAAGTAATAATAATTCAACATTAGACATATAAAATTATAAATAATTATCCTCCAAATACTGGGGGATAATTATTTTACCTAAATTTTAAGCGATTGCCATACTTTGCTAGATTTTTTTAGTTTTATATGATAAAATATAATGTATAAAAATAGATAAAAAGAGAAACGAAAATGAAAAATAAAAAAATATTAAAAAGTTTTAAATATGCATTTAAAGGAATTGCAACAGGAATAAAAGAAGAAACAAATATGAAGATTCACATATTAATTATGTTAATAGTAATAATATTGGGATTATTTTTTAATATTAGTAAAACCGAATGGATAATATGCATTATACTATTTACAATAGTAATAGCAAGTGAACTATTCAATACAGCAATAGAAACAGTTGTTGATATGATAACACTTGAAAAAAATGAAAAAGCTAGAATAGCAAAAGATGTAGCAGCAGGTGGAGTATTAGTAGTATGTATAGGAGCAGCATTTATAGGAATATGTATATTTATTCCAAAAATAATCTTATATTTTCAACACATAAAATAGAAAAAAATATGAAACAAGAAATGGAGGAAAATAATGAAAATATCAACAAAAGGAAGATATGCACTAAGAATAATGATAGATTTAGCAAATAACAACAATGGGAACTTTATATCACTAAAGGAAATAGCAAAAAGGCAAGGAGTTTCTATGAAATATTTGGAGCAAATAGTATCTATGCTAAATAAAGCTAAATACTTAGAAACGGCAAGAGGAAACAATGGGGGATATAGATTAGTAAAAAAAGCTGAAGAATATACTATTGGAGATATATTAAGGGCAACAGAAGGGGATTTAGCACCAATTGCTTGTATAAATCAAGAGGAATGTAATGAAAAAGAAAATTGCAAAACATTTAAATTTTGGGAAGGATTAGATAAAGTAATTAACGAATATATAGATAGCAAAACACTTGCAGATTTAATAAAATAAGAAAAGTTTATTATAAATAATGGAGGGGAGATGTAAATGGAGAGAAAGTTCTGGGATTTAAAAAAATATTTAATAATAATAAGTATTGCACTTGTAGGTTTTTGGATAGTAAACAATTTACAAATTATAGGAAATTTAATTAGCAATTTT
>CARBKU010000147.1 GCA_948946035.1 uncultured Clostridia bacterium | reverse complement strand
TAGTATATACATCAGTGGCCAAAATATCCTTTTCAAGCATTATTTTTAAATGCTTATTAGTATTATTATCATAAAATTTTTTGACAGAAGTAATAATATTAAGGTTAGGATTAGCTTTAGAAATTTTAGAAATTAAATATTTTCCACTTTCATTAAAACCTAAAACTCTAATATAAGGTTGAGTTTTTTTAGATAACTTAATATCTTTTTTAGAAATACCAAGTAAAGCATACAATAAAATTCTTTGAATACGAGTAGCAGTATACCTTTTAGACTTTACTATATTTAGAAAATCTACTATATTATTACAAGAATCAGCAGCTTTTTTAATAGAAAATTCAAGACCTTCTGTAACATCTTGCAATAATGAAATATCATAAGTGGACATAGTTCTTAGTTTATAAATAATTTCACGTTCAAAAACACATAAATCTGGAATAACATGACCTATTTTAATATTGTTTTCTAAAATTGAAAAACATGATATAGGAATTAATTTTTTTGTTGCATCTAAATTATCAGTTCTAATAATATTTCTAATTGCTGTACTACTAGCCATATTAGTATAACAATGTAAATCATTATGACCAGCTTTAAGTCTTTTAATTGCAAATGTTTTAATCATACTTTTTTGTTTTTTTAAAGATTTTAAATATTCAATTCCTAGTATGTTATTAGGTTCTAAAAGGATATGGGAGTATTTTTGATTATCATGAAAATATGAAGTTAAAGCATTTTCACGAGATTTTGGAAATGATAGGCCTTTTTTTAACTCTTTATATAAATAGTTTTTATATTCTTCAGGTTCTTTATACAAAATATCTGCAATAGCATTTAAAATATTTATATCATCAGTTTCAGCTCCAAAAGAAAGATAGTCAACAATGTTCATTGAGTTTAAAATTTTTATTGCACCATCTGCAAAGTTTTCTGCACTAGAAGTAGCATATAGAACAGGAAGTTCAATTACTAAATCAATACCATTTTTTAGCGCAGATTCTGCTCTAGACCATTTGTCAATAAGACCTGTACTTCCACGTTGTGTAAAATTACCACTCATAATTGCAATAGTATATGTAGAACCAGTAATTTTTTTTGATTCATTTAAATGATATAAATGCCCATTATGAAATGGATTGTACTCTGCAATAATTCCTAATACTTTATCCATGTTTTTCCTTCCTACTTTAGGGTAAAATGAGTCTATTATTTTACCTTATTTCTATTTTTTACAATATTGTATATTAAATAAATTATTGTTATAATGTTATCACAAAAATAGAAAAAAGAAAATAGAAAGGACTAAAAATGGAAAAAGTTGTAATATATACCGATGGAGCATGCTCAGGAAATCCAGGACCAGGAGGATGGGGAACTATTTTAATGTATAAACAAAATAAAAAAGAAATATCAGGAGGAAGAAAAGATACAACTAATAATATCATGGAATTAACAGCAGTAATAGAAGGGCTAAAACTTCTAAAATATCCATGTGAAGTAGATTTATATAGTGATAGTGCATATGTCGTAAATAGCTTTAAACAAGGTTGGATTTATAATTGGGTAAAAAACAATTGGAAAACTTCTGGAAAAGAACCAGTAAAAAACAAAGAAATATGGCAAGAACTATATGAACTAACTAAAATACATAAAGTTAATTTTATAAAAGTAAAAGGGCATAGTGATAACGAATACAATAATCGATGTGATGAATTAGCACGAAATGCTATAAAAAATATGTAACGTATATTACAATTATATTACATAAATTAAAAATCTTGAAATATTTTAGCATATAAAGTATAATAAAAATGTAGCATGATATATAGGGAATAAATGTCATAAAGAGGAGGAAATATATGGAAACCTTTGCAGACTACATTTTAAATGAACAAGAATTAGCATCAAAAATGGAAATAGCATATTATTTATCAAAAAAAACCAAAATATACTTTGATAAATCAGTAATTTTCAAATTAGAAATAACAAGATTATTTTTAAATTATTCCAGAATTAATGTAGATAACAATTTAGTACTAACAGCAGGATTACTATGTAATTGCAAAAAAATAAACAATGCTCAAGACATAAATAGAATACATACATATGCAAAAGAAGGAGCAGAATTTTTAGATACATTAGGATTTAATAAAAAGTTTTGTAAAATATGTGAAGAAATAAATAGATATAGTGGAAGCAATCCAAGAGAAAAAGAAAGTGATATATTAGAATTAATAGATAACTTTGGTGCAATGCTTTTAGATAGACCAGAAAGAATTGGTTTTAAGCCAGATGAAGCATTAGTTTTATTAGAACACAGAAACTTTAAAGACAAATACAATAGATATATGACCACTTTTATAGAATTTGTTAATTTTATGGAAAAAATACAAGTTAGTGGTGTAGTAGAAATGACAGCACTAAGAAAATTAGTAAAAATATATAATGAATCTGAAGACATAACAAAATATATAAAAGATGTAGTGTATGAATTTGAGCCAACAGTAGACAAATTAATAAATAAACAAGAAGAAAAGGTTGCAAAAAGAATGTTTGCAGATGAAGAAAATCCAAACAGACCATTATTTAGTGAAGAGACAACAAAAAAAATAATGAGTCATATTAACAATAGTAATTTAGAGAAAAATAAAAATATAAATGAATCAATTGTATAAGGGACGTAAATATCGTCCCATATTTTATATAAAAGGAGAAAAAAATGTACGAAATATTTGCAGATTTACATGTACACATAGGAAGAAGTGAAAATGGAAAACCAATAAAAATAACAGCAGCAAAATCATTAAATTTTGCAAACATAGCTAAAGAATGCGCTGAACGAAAAGGTATTAATGTAGTAGGAATTATAGATTGTGCCTCACCATATGTTATAGAAGATATAGAAAATTTTCTAAAAACTGGTGATGCATACGAATTAAAAGATGGAGGAATTATTTATAAAGACAAAGTTTGTATTCTTTTAGGAAGTGAAGTTGAAACATCAGAAGTATCTAGAAATGGAAAGCATGGTAGTGCACACAATATTTGTTTTTTTCCATATCTAGAAGATATAAAGAAATTTTCACAAGAATTAAGCCATCATTTAAAAAATATAACATTAAGTACACAAAGAACAGATTTATCTGGATATGAACTTATAGATATAGTTGAAAAATATAATGGGATTTTAATTCCAGCTCATGTATTTACACCATTTAAAAGCTATTATGGAAATTGTGCAGATAGAATAAAAGATATATTTAAAGAAAAATTTAATAAAATATTTGCAATAGAATTAGGATTAAGTTCAGATACATATTTAGCAGATACAATTACTGAACTAGAAAACAAAACATTTGTAACAAATTCAGATGCCCATTCATTACCAAAAATTGCAAGAGAATATAATAAAATGTTAGTAGAAGATATATCATTTAAAGAAATAGTAAAAGCTCTAAAAAATGAAGATGGAAGAAAAATAATAGCAAATTATGGATTAGATCCAAAACTTGGAAAATATCATAGAACATATTGTGACGATTGTGAAAAATCAATAGAAACCAAATATCCAGTAGAAGTTTGTCCATCTTGTGGAAGTAAAAAAGTAACTTTTGGTGTTTTTGATAGAATAGAATTAATAAAAGATAAAGAAAAAACAATAAGTCCTAAAAATAGACCACCATACATTTACCAAGTACCACTTAATTTTATTCCAGGAGTTGGAGGTAAAACAATAGAAAAACTTTTAAAAACATTTGAAACAGAAATGAATATATTACACTTTTTAACAAAAGATGATATAGAATCAATTGTAGGAGAAAAGGTTGCAGAAAATATTGTAAAAGCTAGAGAAGGAAAAATGAAAGTGCACTCTGGTGGTGGCGGAAATTATGGAAAAATAGAGTAAAATAGAAAGAGTGTACATAAAAAAGAAACTAAAAACATAAAGAAGTTGAAAAAAATCATGAAATAATGTATAATATGTACAGGTGATAAAAAAATATGGAGAAAAACGAAAATATCGAAATTAAAAGAATAATAGATATTTTAAAGAGAAAAAAACTAATAGTAGTATTTTTATTAGTTTTATTTATTATAATTGGATATTTTTATTCATATCATTATATAACTCCAGAATATAAATCAACTGAAACTTTATTGTTAATTCCAAGTAGTGAAAATGAAAATCAAACGATAACTAATTCGGATTTAACAATGAATTCTGGGTTAATATCAACATATAGTAACATTGTTAAAAATTCCAAAGTACTAAGAAAAGTAATTGACAAT
>CARBKU010000146.1 GCA_948946035.1 uncultured Clostridia bacterium | reverse complement strand
GAGAAATTTCTGTCATATAATTCTTGCTCTATTACTTTATAATAAGTATCTTTTAAAGTTTTTAATTCTTCATCGCTAATCTTCATATTTTTAAGTTTGTCAATTATCATATTGTCTTCATCAAATAATTCACCAAATTTTTCTATTTTTGAACCTATATATTTACTTCCTATATAGTCAGTTTGAATTCCTATTAAGTCTCCATCTTTTTGATATATGAATGGTAGTTTTACATCTTCAGAATAATTTATATCAATTTCTTGATTTTCTTTATTATTTACTTTGTCTACTTTTCCTTTTAATGTTATATTCGTGTTATTTATATTGTCTATTTCGTCTTCATTTGTTAGTGATTCTATATTGAAACTTATTGTTCCGTTTGTTTCATATGGTGTATTTTTTCTTTTTTCAAAATATTGAACTACATCATTGTTTACAAAGCCTTTCTTTTCATCAGTAGCTTGTGATATATATTTAAAGAACATTTTTTTGTCACTTTTAAACATATCTGTTGCAACAAATGTATATGCAATTCCTATTCCTATTATTAGTATAGCTATAATTACTATTGCAATTATTATTAATTTTTTATTTTTCTTTTGATTCATTTTTTCTTCTCCTTTATTTTTTTTATATTATTCTTCCCAATTATGATAAATATTAGACACATCATCTAGGTCTTCTAGTTTTTCTATTAATTTTTCCATTTTTTCTATGCCATTTTCATCTAATGTGACTGTAGTTGTTGGTATCATTTGAACTTCTGCTTCTAAAAATTCTAGTCCTGCTGCTTCTAAGGCTTCTCTTACTGCTGTAAAATCAGCTGGATCTGTTGTAATTTCATAAACCTCTTCTGATGCCTCAAAATCTTCTGCTCCATTTTCTATTGATAACATCATTATTTCTTCTTCGTCCATTGTTGTTGTAGCTTTTTCTATAACAAGTACTCCTTTTTTGTTGAACATGTATGATACACATCCGAGTAGTTCCTAAGTTTCCTCCAGATTTATCAAATACATGTCTTACATCTGCTGCTGTTCTGTTTTTGTTGTCTGTAGATGCTTCTACTATTACTGCTACTCCATTTGGTCCATATCCTTCATATACTATTTCTTCATAGTTTTCATTACTACTTGATGCTTTTTTTATAGCATTGTTAATTGTGTCATTTGGCATGTTTGCTGCTTTACATTTTGCTATTACATTTTTTAGTTTTGAGTTTCCTGATGGATCTGGTCCACCTTCTTTTACTGCTATTAGTAGTTCTCTTCCTAATTTTGTAAAGATTTTTCCTCTTGCAGCATCTGCTTTTCCTTTTTTCGCTTGTATATTATGCCATTTGCTATGTCCTGACATGGTTAATTCCTCCTTCTTAATTTTTCTCTCTATTTTCAAGGCTTTCGAGCCTCTAACCACTTAATTCACTCATTTTTTTGCTTTGTTGAACTTTGTTGATTTTAGTGGGTTTTGGTAGTTCTGTGTTGAAACGATTGCACCAAAATTACTCAAAAATTGCTCCAAAAAATATTATGTTAAATTCTCTTTCTAATTTTTGATAAACATTCGTTTCATACATTCCAATGTGCTTTTTATAATTTTCGTTTTTTATTGTATCACATTATTTTTTATTTGTGTAGTATTTTTACAAATAAAATTTGTATTTTACTAATTCTGGTTGTATAATAGTATCTAAATTTATATAATTTTATGTCTACTGTTCTTGTTCTTCATCATTTTCTTTTTTAAAGTTTTCTGCAATTTCTTTTACAATACTCTTATTTATTTCATCTTCCATTCCTAATAATATCATATCATTATAAGATATATAAAAACCCATTCATTATTTTTACCATTAAATAATCCTAAGTCTCGTATATCATCCAATATGAAATCTTTTACAAATGCTTCGTAAAAATCCTCATATGTATCATATTCACAAACAGATTCTTCATCCTCTATATATTCTTTGTAATTTTGAGGATTAATCTTCTTTTCATATTTTAAGTCTATATCTTCATCTCCAATATAAGCATGAACGATTGAGTTATTATTTTGAGGATTTTGAAACAATACTTGTGTATCCATTGTTTTTATATAGTTTTCACAGAATCTTTGTATTTTCTTTTAAATCTTTCTAAATTGGAAATTACAACATCTTTATCAAAATATATATAAATTGAAACAACAAAAGGCTTTTCATTAGGCTTTTGACATGCTGCTAGAGCTTTATAATCCATTTTCTTCTTCCTCCTCATCTTCATTGCTTAAATTAGTTTGCTCCCGTTCTGGTGCAAATTGATATGGATTGAAGTATCCTTCTTGATAATTATCTACTAATTTAATTAAATCTTGTTTAGACATATTACATATAGATCTCATCCAATGATTTGCAAGTAATGTTGCATTACCACAGTTTTCTCTACACTCCCGATTAGTTACTTTATACTTTTTCATTCAAGATTAGTTAAATTTTAATCGTTTATCTTCTTTAAATTGTTTTCTACTTGGGTTCCCCTCTACTCTATAAGTCTTCCTATTCTTTATGTCATATATTACAGACCAAACTGTATCTGCATTTGTTTTTCTATCATATTGACACATAAATCCATATTTCCCAGATAGAATATCTTTTACTAATTCAATAGAAAAATGATGGTTATTTTCGCTTAATGAATTATAGGCAACTGAATATCTCTCTTCTGCTCTCCAATCATCTATATCATAGTTATTATATTTTTTCATATCTTGTGAATTAAATTCATTAGTAGCAACTATAAAATTCCCATTTTCATTTGGTTTAATCACTTTCATATGCTCTGTATTACATTCTATAACTACAATATTTCCTATGTTATCTGCAACAGTCAAAGTTTGCTGTGATCCTATTGGTAAACTTTTTATACTTTCTATTACTTCATCAGTAGTCTTGCATTTTTCAAGCAAATACCTTACTAACATTCCACTATTTAATCCTGGTTTTATTATTGTAGGATATACAAATGTTAATCCAACAGCTAATCCATATTCATTTACTCCATCTTCTATTTCAACAAAAGCTGTAGTATTTCCATTAAAAGAATATACATTATCCAATTTATATAAGCAATTCATATATAGTTTTTCCAATTCTACTAGAAAATCACTATTTCTGCCAAATATTATGCTATTATCATCTTTTAGTGCCATACATGTACAATGATTATCAAATTCAAAACAATACATACTTAACAGAAAAGTATATAAATTTTCATAAGAATCTCTTTGTCCATCTGCAATTCCTTTTATTTCTTCTAAAATTTCTGGATAATATTTTTTATAAATTGGTAAACATTGATTTGCAAATTTTCTTCGTTCCTCTGTAATAACAAAGGTGTGTTTATTACTTATAATATTATTATTTTTATATAATAACTCTCCCCATTTATAGCCTGCTGCATAATGAGTTCCTTTAAATCTTCCATGATACATTTTTAATTTTCTCTCCTTTAAATCATCTGGTAAGCACTTACTAATTTAAGTTTAGAAAATTAAAAAATTTTTGTCAATACTCTTGTTTACTATAATAATTTCTTTTTTAAAAAAATATAGATTAGTTATAAAACTAACCTATATTTTGTTGCTACAAACAATTTTAAACTTTCTTTCGAGTCAATACAATCCCAATAATTGATGCAATAATTATAATTGGTGCTATCCTAACAAATAGCCATTCAAACGAGTGAAAAGCAACTCCTAAAACAGCATTTTCTGAATTATTGTAATCCCAATTAAGATAAGGACTATTTAATAAGAATAAGGATATAGAAATTATCATTGTGATTACACATAATAAAATTAGTAACCAATGAACTATTTTTCTTCTTTCATTTTTTATTTGTAATAATTGTAGGTTTATTATCTCAAGTTTTTCAGAAATTGCTTTCAAATCATCTACTTTAGATTCAGGAATATTTTCTCCAAGTAATGTGCTTACAGGTATTTCAAAGACTTCTGATATTGAGATTAACATTTCTGCATCAGGTACAGATAAGCCTTGTTCCCATTTAGAAATTGTTTGCCTAACCACATTTAATTTTATTGCAAGTTCTTCTTGTGAAAGTCCTTTTGTTTTTCTTAATTGTTTAATATTTTCTTTTAACATTTTTGAACAACTCCTTTCTTTACAAACTATTATATAAAGAATAGTCCGTTGCTACAAGCAATGCTTATTAACATTCAAGATTTATAACCATAAAATTGTAATTTTTTATTCAAAATAATATGTTTCATTTTTATTATTTTGAATTGTAGCATT
>CARBKU010000145.1 GCA_948946035.1 uncultured Clostridia bacterium | reverse complement strand
AAAAGAATTGATTATTTAAAACACAAGAAATATTTACTAGATAAAGAAATATCTATGTCTAATGAGGAATGGGAAAATTTGTATAATACAGACAATTTTGATTATTCCTTTTTGAGTGAAAAAAACTGTAAAAATGAACAACTATCAAAAGCAATGAGGAAACTAACTGAAAAACAGAGAAAGGTAATCATACAGTATTACTACAAAAATAAGAAATTGAAAGAAATAGCAAAAGATATGAACAAAGATGAGAGTGCAGTAAGAAAATTAAAAGATAGAGCTATTGAAAAATTAAGAAATTATTTGGAGGTAAAGAATGAAGAATAAAACAAAATTTTATAAATTATTAGTAAAGGCTAGAACAGATGAGGTGTCATTGATTTTTGTAATAGATAAAATAATGCCTCTAATAGATAAATATTCTAAAAATGAAAATAAGGAAGTAGATCAAGAGCTAAAAAGCTATTTAATTGAGTACGCAGTAAGAATTATAAAAGACAAAGATTTTGCAGAAAAATTAGCAAAATAAAAAAAATAAAAAAAATTTTAGGAAAATGTCCTATTTTTCATTTTTCAATCGCTGTTATAGATGAGAGGGTAAAATCTCTTACTTGTTTTTCTTAAAAAGAGAGTAAAAAAGCACATTGAAAAGTGAATAACAATTCGTTAGATACAGTCCTTTGATTACTTGAGCTAGTAATATTTATATTACTTAAATATTAGTTTGCAACTAATAAGGCGAAGATGAGTGTAAAAGGAAAGAAACTTTTGTCCAGTCATAGCACGAGCGAGAAAAAACCGTCCCACGCATTGAGGACAAGCCTGTATACAGGTGGGGTATGCCGAATACACCTATGAAGATATATGCAAAATATCTGTCTAATGAATGATGATAAAGGTATAAAAATAAATAAACAAAAAGAACTCTAAAATTAAGGTATGCAATATCAATATACCTCCAAAACATTTTAGAGTTCTTTTTAACATACGAGAAAGGAAAACCAAACAATGATATTAAGAATTTTACTAATAGATATGTTTATAATTGCTATTTTTATGTATTTATTACTGTTAGGTGCAAGTAAATGCAAAACAGCTGAAGAAATAGAAATGGAAGATATAGAACAGATGGAACAAGTAAAAAATAATTGCAGGAGGCAAAACAATGATAAATAAAATTAGAAGAAATGAAATATATCTTGCTAATTTAGGAAATACAGTAGGAAGTGAGGAGAGGGGAATAAGACCTGTTTTAATCATTCAAAATAATATAGGAAACAAATATAGCACAACCACAATAATTATTCCTATGACTAAAAGAATAGAGAATCAATTTGCTATTCCTACCCATATAAGAATAAATAAATTTGGTAAAATGAAGTATGAGGCTACAATAATGGCTGAACAAATTAAAGTAATAGACAAAAAGAGATTATTACACCGAATAGATATACTACCAGAAAAATATGTAGAAGTTGTAAACAATGCTATAAAAATAGCCACCGATTTACGAGAAAGGAACGGTTATGGAAATTGTGAGTAAAAATGGAAATGTTGGTATGTATATGAGAGTTGGAAATATTGAGCAATTAGACTATTATATTGATGAAAAGATAGAAAACAAAAAGCAGAAAAAAGCTGTTGCACTATATATGAGAACAAATAGAGTAGATGGAGATATGGTAAATGCAGATATTTATTCTCAAAGAGATAGACTAGAAGAATATTGTAAAAAACACAATATAACAAACAGAGTACATTATATAGATGTTAGAAAAAGTGGACTATCTGAAGACAGAGAGGCACTAGATAAACTTATAGAAGATATAAAAGCAGGAAAAATCAAGCAAATAGTAGTAACAGATATTTCAAGATTATTTAGAAATCCGGCAAAAATAACAAGTTTGTTTGAAAATAATTTTATGAGAAATATTGATATAGTTACTCTTAATGGAGAGTGTATCGATAGAAATCATTATATAGAAACTTTTAAAAAATTAGGCTTTGAAAAATTAGCTAGAGATATAAAGAGAAAAGAATTAAAAAATCGAAATGACAAGTCCAGATAGGGCTTGTTTTTTAGTATAGGAGGAAATTTTAATGAAAAAGAATGTAAGAAATAAAATGTATGCTATTAAGGAGGCAGTAAGCTATTATATTTTAGGTTATAAAAAATATGAACAGAATATAAATCAAAATGGACTAGGAGATATATTGAAAGATATAGTAGAAGTAGCACAAGAAAATCTTAATAGTATTGAGATAACAGGAGTTAATACTGAATTATTAAATAGAATAAATTTTAATTGGATTTTATCAGCAAATGACTTTATTTCTTATGCTATTTGTATATTCAATGTACTAATAAATAGAGAAATGCAGATAACAGATGAAAAAATTGTCAAAGAATTTTTAAGTATGATCCATTCGCACCACCCTAGAAATATAATGAAAGAGGCAGAAACTATTTTAGAAAGTGTCTTTCCAGAGCTATTGAATGAATAGATTTATTTCAAATTTTATTCATAAAATGGGACATTCAAAAATACCTTTTAATATAAAAGGAGGAGGAGATGGAGGACTTAAAAAATGAAAAAGATAATGTAAAAAAGATATATGGGAATGAAAACCTAAAAGAAATATTAACGAATTTATTAGAGAAAACTTTTATTGAAAAAATAGAAAATATAGAAAAATTAAAAAAACAATGAATTTATACATTTTACTTAAAAAAATAAAAAAAGTAAAATGAAATAGCAGACAGGTTATTTATTCTAGGAGGGAGGGAAAATGTTAAGAATAAATAATTATAAAGTGGCGAAATATATGCGTTTATCAAGAGATGACGGAGATGATAGAGAAAGTGAAAGTATAGAAAATCAAAGAGATATATTAGATAGCTATATAAATGAACACGAAGAATTAGAATCAGTAGAAGAATATGTTGATGATGGCTATACTGGAACAAACTTTAATCGCCCACGGATTTAAAAAGATGTTGCAAGATATAGAAGATGGAAAAATAAATTGCATTATAACAAAGGACTTATCAAGATTTGGTAGAGATCATATAGACACAGGTTATTATTTAGAAAGATATTTGCCAACAAACAATATTAGATATATAGCAATAGGAGATAATGTTGATACAATAAATCCAGATGGATTACAATTTTTGACTTTTAAATTAAGTTTTAATGATTATTATGCACAAGATATTTCTAATAAGATAAAAAGTGTAAAAAACAGAAAGATAGAAAAGGGGGAGTTTCAAGGAGGAATAGCACCTTATGGCTATAAAAAGGACAACAATATAAAAAATCATTTAGTAATTGATGAATATTCGGCACAGATAGTTAGAGAAATATTTGATATGTATTTATATAATGGAATGTCTACAATAAAGATTGCAGATAAATTAAATGAAAGAAATATTGAAGCTCCTGCAATATATTTAAAAATACCAGTATGTATGAATAGAAAAAGTAAAGATCCAAAAGGCTATATATGGCATAGTGAACAAATAGCTAAAATGTTGAAAAATGAAGTATATATAGGGAGTGTAGTTGGAAGAAAGTTTCAAAAGATAAGCCATAAAGTTGAGAAAGTACGAAGTACGCATAGAGAGGAATATATTATTGTGAAAAATATGCACGAACCTATAATTGATGAACTAACTTGGAGAAAGGCACAAGACAAACTAAACAAGCATAAAAATTCATTAACTCAAAAATATGAAGTACCTTTGAAAGAATTTATATTTTGTGCAGAATGTGGAGGAAAAGCAACTTATAAAGTAAGAAAAGGGGAAAGAAAAAGTGGCAAAGTATGGGAACAAAGAACTTTCTTATGTTCTAATAAAAATAGAAATAAAAGTTGCACTTGTAAACCGATAACAGAAGAACTTATACAAGATGAAGTAAAAAAAGTAATCAAAGAAGAAATAGAGCAAATATCTTATACAGAAGATGAGATAATAAATGTCTATAAAAAAGCTGAAGAAAAGGTACACAGTAAAACTAATATATTAAGGAGTCAAAAAGTGGCTATACAAAACAAAATTGATGAAAATGAACAAACTACACAAGAGGTATATCAAGATAAAATACATAAACTTATAACAGCAGATGATTTTGCTATGATTTATAATAAATTGCAAAGCGAAAAAAAAGAACTACTAATGCAGATTCATCAAATAGAAACGGAAATGATGGAATTACAAAAAGAAGATACAGGAAAAAACTATATAGAAATGATTAAATTAGCAAAAGATATGTTACAAATGAAAAATCCTAGTAAAGAAATATATTCAAAACTAATAAAAAAAATTG
>CARBKU010000144.1 GCA_948946035.1 uncultured Clostridia bacterium | reverse complement strand
TATTTTGCCTATCTTGTTTATACTCCTCTAATGTCATTTTTAATTTATTACTTGCTAATTCATTATATTCTTCTATAGCTTCAGATAAATTAGTTGTTCCAAGTTCGTCTACAATTTTTATAGACATTTCTTCTGTAAGCCTTGAAGAATTTTGAAAAAGTCCTTCGTGTTCTGGAAACTTTTGTCTTAAAAAAGTAATAAATCCTGTAAAATTTTTTTCGTAGTCGTTATTTTTTTCATCATAATAATTAGAAAAGTGACCTCCATCTGGACTTAATTTTCCTCCATGACTTTTATCAAAAAACAAACCATTTTCTTTTGCCAAACTTCTCATGCTGTTATCTAATATATCATTAATTTCATTATCGTAATTAGCATATAAAAGACCCATTTTAGAAGGTAATGCCCCCATTTCTGTCAAAATCATATTTATGGCTAAAAATTCCTCACCTTTGAAACGAACTATTCTTCTTTGAGCTAATTCACTAGCAATTTTTTCATCACTTATAATTCTCTCATAGTTTTCGTCATTAATAAGAACAACAGCTTCTTGTGAAATTGGTAAACTTTCGTGCGAAATATCAAGATAAGCATCATGGTAAGACACTGAATATCCATATTCAGACGTTAAAAATGTACTAATATTATCAATAATAATATAATCACGGTTAGTCTTCACATTATTATAATCTCCTGTAGCATTAAGTGGTGTATTAATTGTAAAATGCTTGGTAGAGCGGAATTTTGATGGTAATAACACAGAGCCAAATGTATTATCTATTTGTGATAAAGCTTGCATTGTTTGTTCATGTGATGCCCTAGGAATTTTAATACCATTTTTAGTAATGTGTGGAGCAATGCCACTTTTTTCTAAAGCATATTTTTTTCTTAATACTGTAGATAAAGTAGTACATTCTTTTTCTAAATTTGTATCTTCAGATAATACTTTCCATTCCCAATCAGTAGGAAAAAAATCATCTTCCCTAATCAACATAAATTTATCTACTTTTCCTGTTTCTTTTGCTTTCTTTATTAAAACTTCTAAATTATGCTTAAATTTTTCTACTGAAACTTTTGAAGTTGTATCTAAAACTTCATCAGAAAAAGAAACAAGTTCATCTTTTGGTAACTCGATAGGTTCATTTATTTCAGGTGTTGGTAATTGTTTTACTGTTTCTTTTTCATCTAATTGTTTGTTATTGTTTCTTCTAAATATTTTATTTAAAAAACGTGATAATTTATTAAAAATTCCCATTTTAATACTCTTATATTCCTTTCTAATAATCGCTTCTTCTTTCTTGGTTTAATGTGGTATCACTTTTAGTAGTCAAATACTTAAAAAATATACCTTGAACAACAGCATCACCTTTATTAAATTTAACATCTTCAGTACTTTCATTTTGTATTTTTATCCAAATATGACCTTCATTATCTTGATTATTATAATAATCTGAATCAATAACACCAACTTGATTACAAAGTATTATATTGTATTTAAATCCCATACTACTTCTAACTATTAATAATAATACTTCATCTTTTTCAAAAATACATTTTAAACCTGTAGGTAATTTTATTGTTTCTCCACTTTTTAATGTTATATCATTTAATAAGTATATATCATAACCAGCAGTTGCATTTGAATCTCTTTGTGGTATTTTTATACTTTCATATAGTTCATAACTATTTGAAACATCTTTTTTAAACTGTTCAAAACTTATTTTAACAAAATCTCTCATTTAAACTACTCCTTTTACATATTATTATTTGTATTACTAGTATTCGTATTAGTACTAATATTACTAGTATTTTTACTAGAATTAGAGGTATTTTTAGTTGTATTAATATTATTTCTATTAGAATTCGTTTTATTAGAAGAATTCGTTTTATTAGTAATAGTGTTATTAATAATTTTATTTGTATTATTTGTAGAGTGTTCATTAACAACAGTTTTATTAGTATTTATATTAGTATTGATATTCGTATTTGTGTTAGTGCTAGTATTTGTATTAATATTAGTATTTGTATTTATGTTTGTAATAGTATTATTAGTTGCATTTTTCTTAGTCTTATTATTATTATTTTTTAGTTCTGTTCCACCATGTTCTTTACAATTTCCTGGAACTGTAGATTTTAAGAAATATTCCTCATATGTATCTGGACATCCACTATTTGCTTTTAAGCCTGTTTTAGAGCAAACAGTAACAGATGACACATTTGAAGGTTTATCAAATCTTGCAGAAGATAATCCAGAATGAATACTTGACATTACATTTGCCCATATTAATCCTGCTGGATTTTTTTCATTGTATTCAATAGATTCATTTACATCATATCCATACCATGTTACAGCACTATAATATGGTGTAAATCCACAAAGCCATCTATCATAATTTTTGTCTGTAGTTCCAGTTTTTGCAGCTACATCCATGTTTGAAATTGAGCAATATTTTGCAGTACCATTATTACCTAATACTGGTTGAGTTAATAATTCTTTTACTATATATGCTACTTCTTTTGAAACAACTTTTGTACTTTTTTGCTCAGTTTGTAATAATAGTACACCATTTTTCTTTTCTATTTTACTATAAAAAGTAGGTTCTATATATACACCATCATTTGCAATTGTTGCATATGCTCCAGCCATTTGTAATGGACTAATTCCATTTTGCAAACCGCCTAATGATAGTACTAAATTATTGTCATCTTCTGTCAAAGTTGTAATTCCCATTTTTTCTAAATATTTTATAGCTTTACTAGGTTTTAGTTGTTCCATAATCTCTACAAATGGTAAATTTTGTGAAGATTCTACAGCTCTACGAACTGTAATTTTACCTAAAGCGGAGTTATAATCAGTTGGATGATATCCATCTGCAAAATCTCTTTCTGTGTCATCATAAATTGATGAAGCAGTAATTATTTTTTTATCTATTGCAGGAATTAATACAGAAATAGGCTTAATTGCTGATCCTGTTTGTCTTATACTTTGAGTTGCCCTATTTAACGAACGTGGTTCTGTCTTTTTTCCTAACCCTCCTGTACATGCCATTACATAACCAGTTTTATGGTCAATAATTACCATTGCAGCTTGTGATGAATTTCCCCCTTGTTTTGATGCTAAACTATATTTGCTTTTTTGAAATTCAGTTTCTGTTTGTGATTGTATTTTAGAGTTTTGTGTACTGTATATATTTAATCCTGCCATTTCTATATAGTTTTCAGCAAATGTTTCAGAAATTTTATATTTATTTTGAATATCTTCTACAATTTCTAAAATAAGTGCATCTGTATGATAAGAATATACTCCATCCCCAGATTCTATTGAACCTTTGCTAAATTTTAATCCAGTATCTACTGTAGATATTGCATTATCATATTCTGATTTATTTATGTACTGTAATTCTAGCATTTTAGAAAGAACTGTTTTTGTTCTCTTTTTTATTTTTTCTGTATTGTCATTTTCTGTAAATGGATTATATGAATTAGGAGAATTGTTTATTCCTGCTAAAAATGCACATTCTTCTAATGTTAAGTCTTTTGCACCTTTATTAAAATAATATTTACTACCAGTTTCAACTCCATAAATATTAGGTCCAACATAAATAACATTTAAATAAAACTCTAATATTTGGTCTTTATCTAAAACAGCCTCTAGCTGTGATGCTTTCCACCACTCTTTTACCTTTCTTGTTATACTATCTGTTGAGTCTCCAGTCATGTTCTTTACTAATTGTTGTGTAATTGTACTTCCTCCATATGAAGAAGAACCTGCATGGAAAATGTATGAAGCAATTGCTGCCCCAGTTCTTTTTATATCAACACCTCCATGTGAATAAAATCTCTCGTCTTCTATTGCTACATATGCATTTTTTAAATTGCTTGGCATTTCTGATAATGTTATTTTTTCTTTTTTCTTTTCACTTCCTAATTTTGCAATTGTATTTCCATCTGTATCTTTAACTATTGAAAATTCATTTATTACCATGTCTTGTGCTAATGTTTTCCATCTATGTGTTGATATTCCTAAATATATTCCTAAAATGATTATTATAATTATTAATATTACCAATATTATGCGTTTTAGTTTTTTGTGCTTTTTGTTTTTTTCTTTATGCTTTTTTCTTTTTTTATTTGTATTGCTATTTTCTTCTTCATCTAAATATTCTTCGTTTTTTCTTTTGTGTACTTTATTATTTTTTCGACTTTTCGTTTTTTTCAAATTTATCACTTTCCTTAATATACTATTTTGTAAATTATGATACTAGTGTTGGTTCTGTAAGATAATGAAGGTTTATTTAAGGATAACTAGTAACATGTACATAGTATATCATAT
>CARBKU010000143.1 GCA_948946035.1 uncultured Clostridia bacterium | reverse complement strand
TTATTATATATCGTTTTATACCAATAAATCAATCTAAATATAAAAAATACACCTCAAAAATATTAAACTTTTTACTTAATATATTTGATGGCGTATATTAATTTCCATTATTATTTGATAATTTTTATTCTTCTTCTGGTGCTTCTACTGGACAAACTCCAGCACATGTTCCACATGATATACATGCAGATGAATCAATTACAAATTTGTCTTCACCTTGTGAAATACATCCTACAGGACATTCTGCTGCGCAAGCTCCACATGATATACATTTATCTGTTATTTTATATGCCATTATTTTCACCTCCTATAAAACTTCTAATCTATTATGTATTTTCTAGTTCTTTGTCTTTTTCTTGTAACTTTTCTAATTCTTCTAATTCTTTTTTATGCTGTAATTCTTCTTCATCAATTTTTTCTGTTTCTACATCTTTTATTACTTTTATGTCTTTTGCTAAATATTTTTTGTATAGATATCCATCTCCATCTTTAATTTTTACTCTTACTATTTCTTTTAGAGTTTCAATATTATCGATTTCTCCTTGACCTTCTGCTGTTTGAACAATTGCTCCAACGTTTGGTAATCTATTTAACTTTTCTTCATAAACATCATTTTCATATTTTAGACAACACATTAGTCTTCCACAATTTCCAGAAATTTTTGATGGATTTAATGATATGTTTTGCTCTTTTGCCATTTTTATTGATACTGTTTCAAAATCACTTAAAAATGAACAACAACAAAGTTCCCTACCACAAACTCCATTTCCTCCAATTCTTTTTACTTCGTCTCTTACTCCTATTTGTCTTAATTCAATTCTTGTTTTATAAATAGCTGCTAAATCTTTTACTAATTCTCTAAAATCTATTCTTCCATCAGCTGTAAAATAAAATAATATTTTACTATTATCAAACTTAAATTCCACATTTGTTAGGTTCATATCTAATTTATGTTCTTTTATCTTTTTTATGCAAACATTAAATGCTTCTTTTTCTTTTTTTCTACATTCTTCATAAATTTTATTATCTTTATAATTTGCTATCCTAATTACTTTTTTTAGTGGTTCTACTATTTTTTCTTCTTCTACCATTCTATTAGGAATTATTACTTCACCATATTCTTCACCTTGTGCTGTTTCAACTATTACATTGTCACCTTTTTTTACTTTTATATTTTTTGGATTAAAGAAATATATTTTCCCTAATTTTTTAAATCTAACCCCAATTATATTTTTCAATTTATATTTCCATTCCTTTCTATGAGTTCCTCCCATATATTAAACAACATGTTGTCTATAGACATATCATAATTTGCATTTTGTTTCAATCTTCTTTTTGTATCTTCCACAATATTTATACAATTTGTGTATAAATATTCTTGTTTTGACTTTCGCAAAAGTATAATATTCAAATAATCTAGCATATCTTCTATTTCTTCTTTTGAATTATATAGGATTTCATATTGGTTTATAATATCAATTAGATTTTTTTTATTAATATCTTCAATTAAATTTTCTAATATTTGATAATTTTCTTGCTTATCCTTTAAATATAAAGCTTTTCCTATACTTCCTTGGAATATTTCTATTATGTTTTTGCTTATATTACTTATATTATAATTTTCTTTTAAATATTTTTGTAATTCATCATCTTTTATTTTATTAAAATGTAGTATTGTACATCTTGACTTTATGGTTGGTAAAAATGCTGTATCATTTGAACCAATTAGAATTATTGTTGCAAATTTTGGTGGTTCTTCCAATGTTTTTAATAAGCAATTTTGTGCTTCCCTAGTCATTAAATCTGCATCATTTATAATATAAACTTTTTTGCTTGATATTATTGGCTTTTCTTGTATGTTTTTTTGCATTTTTCTTATTTGTTCAATTTTTATGTTATTTCCATCAGGCTCAATGTATATATAGTCTGGATTATTGTTTGTATTAAATTCTATACATGATTTGCATTTATTACAATATTTGCTCTGCTCTATACATAATAACATTTTTGCAAATTCTTCAGCTATTAGTTTTTTTCCTATTCCTTGTATTCCTAAAAATAAGTAACTATGTGATGTTTTGTCTTGATTTACTGATTTTACTAATGTTTCTATTATTTGTTCATTTCCAATGATTTTATCAAACATTATTGATGCTCCTTATTTATTCTACGTTACCCCATTTGTCTAATGGCCATATTCTTATTGCTACTGTACTTTCTATTTTTTCTAGTGGTATACATCCAAATGCTCTACAATCTGTGCTATGATTTCTATTGTCTCCCATAGCAAATATACAATTGTCTGGAACTGTAAAATCTGTGAATCCTGCTCCTATAACGTCTGTTACAACTCCTTCCTGTAAATAAGGTTCTTCTAATTTTTCGTCATTTATATAAACTTCTCCTTCTTTAATTTGTACATGTTCTCCTGGAAGTGCTATTACTCTTTTTATATAACTTCTTTTTCCTATTTCTAAAAAATTATTGATAAACCATTTTAGCCCTGTTTTGTGTTCGTATACTGCTATTGCATTTTCTTCGTTAATTTCAGAATATGAATAATTTGTTTTTTGTGGTTCTTCAAATGTTATTATTTCTCCTCTTTTTGGTAATGTCTTTGTTGTCCTTCCCCATCTGTTTAACCATAACCTTTGGTCTTGTACTAGAGTTGGGTACATTGATACTTGCTTTACTATTGTTGGTGTTCCTATAAAGTATCTAAATAATACTGCTAAAATTAGCGCAATTAATATGCAATATGTCCATTCTAATATTTCTTTTACTGTTGAATTCAAATCTATCGCTTCCTTTGTTTTTAATTACTTAATTATTATACATTAAATTTAATTTATTAGCAATAAAATCTTAAAATTAAATTAAAATTATTTAATTTACAGTCACAATTCACATCTAAAATATTAATTATATAACTTGCTAATATATTATTTAATTTTTAATAGTTTAGTGCTACTAGGGCAATTACTTGAAAATTTTAATTCTTTTTATTTTAAGTTTTATTAATTTAAATAGCGCGAGAAGAGTTCTAATTCTTTATTTTTGAGCGACTCCAGGGTAACCGTTCAAAAATTCTTAGAAAAGTTTAAAAAACTTTTCTATAGAATTTTTAGAATGGGGCAGCGAAAATAATAAATAATTAGAACTCTTTGGGAGCGAGTAGATACTTCAAACTTAAAATAAAAAGAATTAAAATTTTCAAGTAATTGCCCTAGTAGCACTAAGCTATTAAAAAATCAAACAATATATTAACAAATATTTTAAAAAATAGGATGTAAATTGTAACACTTTATAATTACCAGCTTGCAAAACAATTTTGTGCGAAATGTATTTTTATTGTATAGAAAAAAAGCCAATATAAAAACTGGCTTTTTATTATTTGTTTTCTTCTTTTCCTTCTGGAAGTGCTGAATAATCTAATACTACTTTTATTCTTGTTATATATCTAATACTTCTAATAAATTTACTATTTTTAATTCTTTGCCATAAACTTGGTTTAGCTTCAAATGTAGTATTTTCTATATATTGTCCTTCTTCCATTATTTGTTTAGGTTCTTCAACTGTTGATACAATATTTTCTTCTTCAACTGTTTCTACTGGTGTTGGTATAGTTTTTAATGCATCTGCAATTTCTATTCCAATATAACTTAATGCTTTTGATTTATCTTCTATTCTTTCCATATCTATTTCTATATGCAAATTAGATTCTAAATTATTTATTCTTGCATTTAACAGTTTTATAGCATCTTGATATTCTTGAGTAGAACTATCTTTTGTTTTTCCTACTATAGTTAATGTTTCTATAATATCTTCTGAAAATTTTTGTTCAACTTCTTTTACTTTACTTTTCCATTCTTTATCTTTGCTTTCTACTGTTTGAACTAATTCTTTTAGTTTACCAGCTAATGCAATGTTTTCTTCTCTTTGTCTAATTAATTCTTCTATGTTTTTTGTGTTTTCTTCAAATTGATTTGTAGCAAATTCTACTAAATCATATGCTGCTTTATATATACTTGATGGAAAATTCTTCTTTTTTGGATATTCTATTAAATATGTTTTTATTGATTCTACTAAATCTTTAAAATATGTGTCTTCTTCTAATTGTACTATTTGTTTTTTACTATTTGGATTGATTGCTTTTTTTACTTTATCTATATTTGATAACATTTTTTCTTCTGTGATAACCATTCTCACATTTACTATGCCAGATTTAGACATGTAATGTACCTCCTTTATCTTACGCATATTTGCTTTTACTATTTCATTTATAATTATACATTAACTTACAAAAAACTACAATAGTTGATTCATTTTTTTTCTTTAAATTTTTATT
>CARBKU010000142.1 GCA_948946035.1 uncultured Clostridia bacterium | reverse complement strand
AAGAAAGTCTAAAATCATTTAAGACTTTCTAAGCACATACTAGTCACATTCGTTATTCATTCAAAATATAGAAATAAGCATTTTTATAAAATATTACTCATTTTATAAAATTATAAAAAATACTTGACTTTCAATTGTAATATGAGTATAAAATAAAGAGGTGTTAATTATGATGAAATAAAAAATAACACACAAAAAGTTAAAGAGGAAAAGGAGTTTGAACTATGATTTATAAAGATTTTAAAGACATAAAACTATCAAACTTAGGATTTGGAACAATGAGATTACCAACCAAAGGAAAAAAAGGAGAAGAAACGCCGATTGACGAAGAAGAGACAGCAAAAATGGTAGAATATGCTATCAAAAATGGAGTAAACTATTTTGATACAGCATGGGGATATCACAATGGAGAATCAGAAGTGGTTATAGGAAAGGTATTAAATAAATATCCAAGAGATAGTTATTATTTAGCAACAAAATTTCCAGGGTATGATTTATCAAATATTGGTAAAGTTGAAGAAATTTTTGAAAAACAATTAGAAAAAACAGGAATGGAATATTTTGATTTTTATTTATTTCATAATGTTTATGAAAAAAATGTTGATCCATATTTAGACGAAAAATATGGAATATTAGATTATTTACTTAAGCAAAAAGAAAATGGCAGAATAAAACATTTAGGATTTTCTGTTCATGGAAGTTATGATGTTATGAAAAAATTTTTAGATGCTTATGGTAAGTACATGGAATTTGGTCAAATACAATTAAATTATTTAGATTATAAATTTCAAGATGCAAAAGCTAAAGTCGATTTACTAAATGAGTGGAATATTCCAATATGGGTTATGGAACCACTAAGAGGTGGAAGATTAGCAAAATTAGCAGATGAGCAAGAAACAAAATTAAAAGAAGCTAGACCAGAAGAAGAAATACCAGCATGGGCATTTAGATTTTTACAAACAATACCAGGTGTAACAATGATTCTTTCAGGTATGTCTACTATGGAGCAAATGCAAAAAAATATAAAAACATTTGAAGAAGATAAACCACTAAATGAAGAAGAAATGAAGAATATTTTAGAAATAGCAGATGAAATGTTAAAAGGAAATGTACTTCCATGTACAGCTTGTCGTTATTGTACAGCACATTGTCCTAAAGGATTAAATATACCAGAATTATTGTCATTATATAATGAACATACATTTACAGGTGGAGGATTTATTGCACCAATGGCAATTAGTAGTTTACCAGATGATAAAAAGCCAAGTGCCTGTGTAGGTTGCAAAAGCTGTGAGGCAGTTTGTCCTCAACAATTAAGAATATCAGAAGCTATGAAAAAATTTACAGAAATATTAAATTAAGAATAAACAAGGAGGATTTTATAATGTTAGAAAAAGTAGAAACAACAAAAAAACAAAATCGTTTAGTAGAAATTTTATCAAGTAGAAAAGCTAAGTATATTGTAGGTACAGTACTTTTAAGTGGATTAGGAATTATATTACCTAGAATTTTTCATATATTAGCAGGAAGTTCAGCTGGAGCAACATTTTTACCTATGCATATAGCTGTTTTAATATCAGCATTAACATTTGGACTAATAAGTTCAAGTATTGTTACAGGAAGTTCTGTTGTATTTAGTTATTTATTAACAGGGATGCCTAGTTTAGAAAGGTTACCATACATGCTAATAGAACTAGTTATTTATGCAGTTTTATTAAGTATATTAAACAAAAAATTTAATTCATATATATCTTTAATTGCAACAATTATTATAGGAAGAGTACTATATGCTCGGAATATTATTTATAGCAGTTAATGTATTAGGACTATCTGCTTATGGAATATCAGTTATGCAAAGTGTTCAAGCTGGAATACCTGGAATTGCAATTCAATTATTATGTGTTCCTTTTATTGCAAAATTTATAAAGAAGGGAATTCATTTAGATGACTAAATTAGAAACAATTAAACAAATTTTAGTAGAAAAAAATGCATCATTAGTTGTTTGTTATCAAAATGGAGATATAAAGGAATATTATCAAGATAGAATAAAAGATATAAAAGAAATTTTACAATTAGACCAAACAGCACTTAAAGGAGCAATTGTTGCAGATAAAGTAATAGGAAAAGTGGCAGCATCTATTTTAATTGTTGCAGGTGTTAAGGAAATTTATGCACATGTAATAAGTAAGTATGCTATTCCTGTATTAGAAAATAATAATATTAAGTATGAATATAAAGAAAAGGTTGATTATGTAATTAATCAAACTAAAACAGGGATGTGTCCTATGGAAAATAAATACAAAGACGAAAAGGATATAAATAAAATTTATAAAGAAATGTTATAAATATTTTTAAGTTTCGGTTTTTTTATCAATTTGCAAGAAAACTTTAGGGAGAAATGGTTAAATTTTAAGTTTTTTGCTTGAGTGGAGTGAGAAATAGAAATTGTTTAGTAAAAAATTGAGGGATGTTCAAGGCAAATGCGTATTTCTATATTTTTCATTCATAACTTGGTTTCTTATATATGCTAAGAAAGTCTAAAATAATTTTATGGCACCCTTCCACGTCAAGCGTGAACTCTTTCCATAAAATCATTTAAGACTTTCTAAGCACATGCCAGTCACATTCGTTATTCATTCAAAATATAGAAATAAGCATTTGAACGGTGAAAGAGGCTCATTTTTTTGCTTTATAATTTCTTTTTGAACGAAATGAACAAGAAAAACTTAAAATTTAACCATTTCTTCCTAAAGTTTTCTTGCAAATTGATAAAAAAACCGAAACTTAAATATAAATATTTTCTTGACAAATGAAGAAAAAATTCATATAATGTAATAGTCATGGACAGCCTAAAAAGCGTAGAAATCCGACAAAAGGATTTCTACGTTATTTTTTTGGGCAGAAAATTAAGGGAGGTATTAATTGCCCAATTAATAGGTGATGGATGTGCAACATTATTTAGTATTTCACTTGGGGCAAAAGACGAAAAAACAAGTAATAAATGTGTTGGAAATGCAATTATTGCAGTAATCATACTTAGTATATTTTTGGTTATATTAGGTTTTGTTTTTATGAAACCAATATTTAGCATATTAGGTGTAAATGGATATGATGAAAGATGCAAAGTTTTTACAGAACAATATTACAAAATAATTTTATGTGGTGTGCCATTTTATATGTTTGCTTCAAGTATGTCATCAATTATTCGTGCAAGTGGAGCACCTACTTATTCAATGATTTCAACAGTGGTTGGAGCAGTTATAAATTTAATTCTTGACCCAATTCTTATATTTGTATTTGACTTAGGTATTCAAGGAGCAGCAATAGCAACAATTGTAGGACAGATTATATCTGCTATTTTATGTACTGTTTATTTTAGAAAACCAAAACTTATAAAATTAAATAAAGATAGTTTTGCAGTTAATACAAAAGTATTAGGAAAACTTTTAAAACTTGGTATTTCAAGTTTTATTACACAAGTATCTATTGCAATTATAACTATTGTAGCTAATAATGTTGTAGGAACAATAGGAGGAGAAAATGCAACAGATGCTGGTGGAGCACTAGGAATTGTATTTAAAATATTTGCTATTGTATTAGCATTTAGTTTAGGTGTTGCAGTAGGTGGTCAACCTATAATAGGATTTAATTATGGTGCTAAACAATATAAAAGAGTATTAGAATCTTATAAACTAATACTTTTAGCTAATATAGTAATTGGAATTATATCTATGTTATTATTTGAATTGGTTCCAAACTTTATAGTAAGCTTATTTGGAGGACATGCAAATGATTTACAATTTTATCAAGAATATGCTTGTTTGTCATTTAGAATTTACTTAGGAGGAATATTACTTTGTTGTATTCAAAAATCAAGTTGTATATTCTTACAGTCTATAGATAAGCCATATAAAGCAATGATTTTATCATTAATGAGAGATGTTATAATACTTGTTCCTGGAGTATGTATTTTAGGATTATGTGGAAATTTATATTCAATGCTATGGGCTGGTCCTATATCAGATATAGGAGCATTTATAGTTACTATTATATTTGTTACAATGGAATATAATAAAATTAATAAATTATCTAAAGAAAACAATAAAACAGTAGACAACAATAAGACTAATGAAACGGTAAAAGATATACAAGAAAAATTTGTTATATCAATTGGTCGAGAATTTGGTAGTGGTGGGAAATATATTGGACAAGAATTAGCAAAAAGATTAAATATTAAATGTTATGACAATGAACTTTTAACAAAAGTTTCAAAAGATTATAATATTGATATAGAAACATTAGAAAAAGCTGATGAAAAACAGAAATCAAGTTTTTGGTATGGATTTGCTACAAATTATGTATTTTCAGATACAAATAA
>CARBKU010000141.1 GCA_948946035.1 uncultured Clostridia bacterium | reverse complement strand
TTTGGTTATTATTAATTTGGTTTTGTTGCATTTGCTTTTGAAGGTTAATTAATTCTATTTCTTCTCTCATTCCAATTTCATCAAATTCAAATTTCATTTTTGAGTCCCCCTTTTATAGTTTTAATTATAAAATTATATATTATTTTATGTTTATATTATATTATATCTTAACCTATTTTGCAAGCCTTTTTGTTTCTTTTGCTATCATTAATTCTTCATTTGTTGGTATAACATAAATTTTAACTTTTGAACTTGGTTTAGATACTATTTTTTCTTCTCCTTTTACATTATTTAATTCGTTATCAATTTCTACTCCCATAAATGTTAGTTGCTCACATATTTCTTTTCTTATATTAGTTTGATTTTCTCCAACTCCACCTGTAAAAATTATATAATCAATTCCATTCATTGCAACTGCATATTTTGCTATATAACTTGCTATTGCATATTTAAAGCTACTCATTGCAATTTTTGCTCTTTCATTATCACCGTTTGATGCTTGTTCTATAACTCTAAAGTCTGGTGCTAATCCTGAAACACCTGATACTCCTGATTGTTTGTTTAAAATTGATTCCATTTCACCTGCTGATAAATTATCCTTTTTCATAATATATGTTAAAACTGAAGGATCCATATCTCCACTTCTTGTTACCATTGGAATTCCTCCTAATGGTGAAAGTCCCATACTTGTATCAATTGATTTTCCACCTTCAATAGCACATATACTAGCTCCTTGACCTAAATGACAAGTTACTACTTTTATGTCTTTTATATCTTTTCCTTCAATTTCTGCTAATCTTTGTGATACATACATATGTGATGTTCCATGGAATCCGTATTTTCTTACTTTGTATTTTTCGTAATATTCATATGGTATTGGATAAAGATATTTTTCTTTTGGTATTGATTGATGGAATGCTGTATCAAATACTCCTACCATTGTCTTTTCTGGCATTACTTTTTTACATGCCTCTATTCCTAATATAGATGCTGGATTATGAAGTGGTGCTAAATCTGTACATTCTTTTAATATATTAATTACTTCATCATCAATTACTACAGATTCTGATATTTTTTCTCCTCCATGTACTAATCTATGTCCAATTGCTTCTATTTCATCTAAGCTGTCAATAACTTTGTATTCTGGGTTTACTAGTTGTTGTAATGTAAATTCGATTGCCTCTGTATGATTATATGCTGGATTTTTGATTTCTTTTTTTTGCCCTTTAGCTTTATGTGTTATAAATGCCTCTTCTTCTCCTATTCTTTCGTATTTTCCAGAAGCCATTACCTCTTCTGTTTCCATATTAATTAATTGATATTTTAGTGATGAACTTCCACAGTTTAATACTAATATTTTCATTTTATTTTTCTCCTCTCTATTTATTATAAAATTAATTATTTTTTTCTTGTGCTTGAACTGCCGTAATTGCTACTACACCTGCTACATCGTCACTATTGCACCCTCTTGACAAATCATTAACAGGTCTTGCTATTCCTTGACATAAAGGTCCATATGCTTCTGCTTTTGCTAATCTTTGTACTAGTTTGTATCCAATGTTTCCTGTATTTAAATCTGGAAATACTAATACATTTGCTTTTCCTTTTAATACACTTCCTTTTGCTTTCATTTCTGCAATTTCTGGAATTATTGCTGCATCTAGTTGTAACTCTCCATCTACTAATAGATTTGGCTCTTTTTCTTTTACTTTTTTTGTTGCTTGTATTACTTTTTCTGTTAATTCTGATTTTGCACTTCCATATGTTGAATATGATAACATTGCAACTTTTGGTTCTTTTTGTACTAATTGATGAAAACTTTTACTTGATGATATTGCTATTTCTGATAATGCTTCACTATCTGGGTTTTCGTTTAGTCCGCTATCTGCAAATATAAATGTTCCATTTTCTCCATATTCACAATTTGGAACTACCATTATAAAAAATGCTGAAACTAATTTTGTTCCAGGTGCTGTTTTTAATATTTGTAATGCTGGCCTTAATGTATCTGATGTAGAATGTGCTGCTCCTGATACTAATCCATCTGCTTCACTTTTTTCATCTTTTATCATTAACATTCCATAATATACTGGATTTTTAACTAATTCTTTTGATTGTTCTATTGTCATTCCTTTATGTTTTCTTAATTCATATAATAAATTTACATATTCGTCATAATTTTCTGCATTTTCTGGGTCTACTATTTTTGCTCCATTAATGTTAATGCTATTTTCTTTTGCTTTGTTTTCTATTTTTTCTTTGTTTCCTACTAATATTATTTTTGCATATTTTTCTTCTAGTACTTGTTGTGTTGCCTCTAATATTCTAATATCTTCTGCTTCTGGCAATACGATTGTTTTTATATCTTTTTTTGCTCTTTGTTTTATTTCTTCTATAAATGACATCTTTTCCTCCCTTATTATTTTTCTGTTTCTTATTATATAAATAATTTATATAAAAGACAAGCTTTTTTTATTATTTAAGTTTCGGTTTTTTTCATCAATTTGTACAGATACTTTGGGGATAAATGGTTAATTTTAAGTTTTTTGCTAGAGTTGAGTAAGAAATAGAAATTGTTTAGTAAAAAAATGAGGGATGTTCAAGGCAAATGCTTATTTCTATATTTTTCATTCATAACTCGGTTTCTTCTATATGCTAATAAAGTCTAAAATGATTTTATGGCACCCTTCCACGTCAAGCGTGAACTCTTTCCATAAAATCATTTAAGACTTTCTAAGCACATGCCAGTCACATTCGTTATTCATTCAAAATATAGAAATAAGCATTTGAACGGTGAAAGAGGCTCATTTTTTTACTTTACAATTTCTTTTTGAACGAAATGAACAAGAAAAACTTAAAATTAACCATTTATCACCAAAGTATCCTTACAAATTGATGAGAAAAACCTAAACATAAATTTTTATTACTAACAACTATAATAAATTTCTTATATCTTCATCTTGTTTTAATTCTTCTGAAATAAAATGATATGCTTGTTTATTTTGCTTAACTGCAATTTCTGCTAATTCTTTATCATTTTGCAAACGTGAACTTGCATACTTAATAATAATCCCTTTATTTCCAACTGCTGACTTAACTATTTCTCTATTATCTCGCAATTCTTTACTTGCATAATATAGCGCTTGACCATATTCTTTACAACTAATTGATATTAAATCTTTATCAGCTCTAAGTCTTTCAGAAGCATAACAAATTGTCCAAGGTGCAGATTTAATAGCCATCATTATAATTTCTTTATTATCTTTTAATCTATTACTAACAAATTCTAATGCCTCTCCATCTTGCTGCAACGCTTGTTTTACTACTTCTTCATCATCTTGCAAACTACTATCAACTACATCTAAAAATTTTCCATTTTCTTTTACTGCTTTTAATATAAATTCTCTATTACTTTTATTTTCTATAACTTGTTGTATTTCCACTTTTATAACTATCCTTTCTACAAGCACAAAATATGTTTTTAGATTATACAAACATACTAATACAAAACTACAATTATTTTCAGCTTTCTTCTTTAAGTTTGGCAATACATGCTTTAATTTTTATTCCTTGCTCTGTAAACATTTTTTCATGTTCTGTTTCTATATTTTTTTGAAAAATTGGCTCTTTATGCAAATCATATGTTTTTGCTATTAATTCAAAACCACTTTCTTCAAAATATTTTAGACTTGATTCAAATAGTCCATCATCATCTGTTTTAAAATAAATTTCAGCTTGTGATTTTAAAAATTGTTTATATTTTTCTAATTGTCTTGTATGTGTTAATCGCTTTTTTCTATGTTTTCCTTTTGGCCATGGATTACAAAAGTTTATATAAATTCTTTCAATTTCATCTCTGTTGTCTAAAATTAGATTTATTCTTTCTATATCAAATCTTGTTATTATTATATTTCTAGGTTCTTTGTTTAATTCTTTGTATGCACTTTCTATATTTCTTTTTGCTAAACCAAGCATAGCATCTACTAAATCTATTGCTATATAATTTGTTTCTTTGCTTTCACTTGCTAATATAGATATAAATTGCCCTTTTCCACATCCTAATTCTAAATGTATTGGATTTTCTTTTTCTTTAAAATGTTGTTTCCATTTTCCTTTCCATTTTTCTGGATTGTCTTCGTAAAAGTTGCTTGCTTCTAGTTCTGGTCTTGCCCATTTTTTATATCTTATTCTCATTTCTATCCTCCGTTATTTGACATGTTTTTTACTACTTCTTCATATATCTCGTCCATTTTATCATCATTATTATATTGTTCTTCTATTATTTTTTGTTGCCTTTTTTGACTTGTTAATTTTTCCTGACTTTTCATAAATATTCCTATTAATACTATTGATATTAGTAGACATGAGCATAATACATATATTGTTATTG
>CARBKU010000140.1 GCA_948946035.1 uncultured Clostridia bacterium | reverse complement strand
AAGTGTAAAAAAATCATATATTATAACCTACTCTTGCAAAAAGTCGAAACTTGAAGTTGTATAAAACTTGACAAAATGGGAAATACTGTGTAAAATGAAATACATATAATAAATATTAATTGCGTAATTACAATGCAAAGTTTTTAGAAATCACTTTTAGAGAATAAGGGTCCTAGGCTGAAAACCCTTTAAGGTCAACCTAAAAATCGAAACACATTGGAGCAATTTAAATAAAGTGGAAAATTATTAAATTTTCAAGCTGGGTGGCACCGCGGAAACTATTTCGTCCCTGCATAAAGCAATGGGCGTTTTTTTAATGCCAAATTTGAAGGAGGTTTTTATATGAATGAGTATAGAACTCACAATTGTAATGAAATTAGTTTAGAGGATGTAGGAAAAGAAGTTAGAATCGCTGGATTTGTGCAAACAATTAGAGATTTCGGTGGACTTGTTTTCTTAGATATTAGAGATATGTATGGAATAACTCAAGTTGTTACTTCTGGAGACCCTAACGATGTTGACTTTGCGTCGCATATTCCTATTGAATCATCAGTTACAGTATTTGGTACTGTAAGAAAGAGAGCAGAAGAAACAGTTAACCCAAAAATTAAAACTGGTTTAGTAGAAATTGCTATTAAAGAAATTAAAATATTAGGAAAAAGAACTCAAAACTTACCATTTGAAATAAACTCTGATCAAGATATAAGAGAAGACTTAAGACTAAAATATAGATTTTTAGATTTAAGAAATGATAGATTAAAAAATAATTTACTTTTAAGAGCAAAAGTAATTCAATTTTTAAGAAATCAAATGATTGAACAAGGATTTTTAGAAGTACAAACACCAATACTTACAAGTTCATCTCCTGAGGGGGCTAGAGATTATCTTGTTCCAAGTCGTTTACATGCAGGAAAATTTTATGCTTTACCACAAGCACCACAACAATTTAAACAATTATTAATGGTATCTGGAATAGACAAATATTTTCAAATTGCTCCATGCTTTAGAGATGAAGACGCAAGAGCAGATAGAGCTCCTGGGGAATTTTATCAATTGGATATGGAAATGGCATATAGTACACAAGAAGATGTATTTTCTGTAATTGAACCTGTTATGTACAATACTTTTAAAGAATTTTCTAATAAAAAAATTGCAAGTTATCCTTTCCCAAGAATTTCATATAAAGATGCAATGTTAAAATATGGAACTGATAAACCAGATTTAAGAAATCCTTTATATATAATTGATTTATCAGATTTCTTTAAAAAATGTACATTTAAACCTTTTATAGATAGAACTGTAAGAGCAATAAAAGTAAAGGGGCATCTTTCTAAAGGTTTCCACGAAAAAATGTTAAAATTTGCTACATCTATTGGAATGGGTGGTTTAGGATATTTAGAAGTACAAGATGATTTAAGTTTTAAAGGTCCTATAGATAAATTTATTCCAGATGACCTAAAACAAGAATTGCTAAAATTGGCAGAATTAGAAAAAGAAGACACTATTTTCTTTATTGCAGATAATGAAACAAGAGCAACAGAACTTGCAGGTCAAATAAGAGAAGAACTTGGAAATAGATTAAATTTAATAGATACTAATACATTTGAATTTTGCTGGATAGTTGATTTCCCAATGTTTGAATTAGATGAACATGGAAATTTAGCATTCAGCCATAATCCATTTTCTATGCCTCAAGGAGGTTTAGATGCTTTGGAAAATCAAAATCCTTTAGAAATATTAGCATATCAATATGATATAGTTTGTAATGGTATAGAACTTTCTTCTGGAGCTGTTAGAAATCATGATATTAATATAATGCTTAAAGCATTTACTATGGCTGGATATACTGAAGAAGAGGTTAAGTCTAAGTTTGGCGCATTGTATAATGCGTTTCAATATGGTGCTCCTCCACATAGTGGTGTTGCACCTGGAGTTGATAGAATGCTTATGTTGTTATCTGATTCTGAAACTATTAGAGAGGTAATTGCTTTTCCATTAAATAGTAAAGCACAAGATTTAATGATGGGAGCACCTAGTAATGTGCGTCGTGACCAATTAAGAGACATTCATATTAGTGTTGATAGTAAATAAAAAGCTATGGAAAATAATTATATATAAAAAGTAATAAAAGTTGACATTAAGCCCCTTAGGTATATCTTTTATAAACTTTTAAAAATTTATAAAAGATATACCTAAGGGGCTTAATGTCAACTTTTATTGCTTTTTACGTTTTAAATTATATTCAAATTCCTCCCATGATTTGCTAAATACATGATTTGCAAATGTTTCTTTTAGACCTGTAATTTGCTTTAATCTAATTATTTCGTCAAGTTCCATTCCCAAATGTTTTGAAATTTGTTCTTCTGACCAACCATTTTCTGTTAATGTTAACACTATATGTGACATATCTATTATTTGATGTGTACCTCTTGCCCTATTATGTCTTATTGTACTTGCCATACGATTTTCTAAATCTTTATCTATTGTAACAATTGGTATTTCTTTTAGATTAAATTCTTCTTTTGCTACACGATAACGGTGAAAACCATCAACAACAATATATAAATCTTTTTCTTTATCATAATATGTTACAATTGGTTGTGTATATCCATCTTCTTCAATAGAATGCTTAAGTAATTGCATTTCTGGTGGTGCTACTTTATTTGGGTTATAGTCATTAGCTACTACTTTATTTATATCTACCATTTTAACATTTAATACTGGCATTTCTATTTTTTTCAAAGTTATTCCTTCTTTCTTTTTTTATGTACCATAATAAAATTTTTATAAATTTCATTATCTATAATATCAAATCCGCAATTTTTATAAACATCAATATATTGTTTGGTTATAATACTATTTTCAATTTTCTCTTCTTCACAAACTTTGCTTAATAACTTTTCCAAATACTCTTCTTTATAGCAATATACGTTTTTTATTATTTTATTTTGAATTGATACAAACGCTATTACACTATCGTTTTCTATATAAACATACCACTCTTTTTTGTCATCATCATATATCCTGTCATTTGTTTGCTTTTCTACTATTCTTGAACCGAAGAATTTTCCCATATATTGATAAAATTTTTCTGTCTTATTATTAATTTTCTTAATCATTTTTTCCTCCTATCCACATTGTTCCTGTATGATTTTTTGAAGCGTTTTATCATCTGTTCTAGTGTTTTTATTTAATAAGTTATCCCATCTATGAATTAATCTTTTTAGTTCTTCATCATCTGTTTTTGTTTGTGCAAATGATAATCTTTTCATATAAAAATCATTTTTTTCTATTGATCTTGCTATTCTTCTCCAAGAGATAGCTTTTTTTTGATTTTCTAGTTTGCATTCTGCTGTATCAGGTATATCTTTTGGATTAACATTGTATTTTTTATTGTACCATATCATAAATTTTTTTATTTTCCTATAATAATGTAACATCAAATCTCTATTATAAATTCCTATACTTTCTAATAAAAATACAGTATATTCCTGCCAAGACATAAATTCTGGTTTGCATGATTTTATATTTCCTAGTGCTGTTGATTTACAATATATGTTTCCAAAATTCACTCCATTTACTCTATTTAAAATTTTTGACCACGTATCATATTCTAATGCTTTGAATTGATTCAATCCATTTCTTTGGTCATCACCATATGGTTGACAGAGTCTTTGCTCACTAATACTTAATCCATTTTTATACATTAATTCATATACATAGTTAAAGTCTAAATCGAATTTGCTAACTGCTCCCCATATGTCTTGTACTGCCCAATCATATAGTGGATAAAAATTATATACATCAATATGCCTTTCATTAATTTTTAATTTTGTTGTCCAGTTGTAATTCTTAAATTTAACTTTGTTGTCTTGAAAAGCTATTGTTCTAAATCTATTTAAACTTTCATCTGTTCTTATTCCCACACCACATGCAACTTCTCCTTTATATTTCTTTTGATACCATTCTGCAAATTGTACTATAAAGTCTTCAAATTCTTCTCCTTTTTTAAACCATTTAAATGGACAGTTTTTTATATTGATACTGTCTTTTGGCATGTCTCTTACCCACAGGTGTTTACTCTCTTCTTCCCAACATATCCATTTAGGCTGTAATACAGAAACTGCATTTCTAAGTGCCATTGGTAATGCTATATGATAAAAATCTCTTATTTGAGATAGTTTTTTTAACCTTTCTACATGTTCTATTGTATGCCTATATTGTGCTTCAAAGTCTATATATAAAACATCAAATTTTTTTCCTAATTTACTAGCTACCATGTTTGCTAGTTGTATCATTATTGAACTATCTTTTCCTCCACTAAAACTAAAATATACATTTTCAAAATTTGTTAATATTATTTCTAATCTTTCAAATGTTGCTTCTAATACATCTTTTTCTAAATATTTTTTTGCCATTTGTTTTTCCTTTCAATCCAAATTATACCATCTA
>CARBKU010000139.1 GCA_948946035.1 uncultured Clostridia bacterium | reverse complement strand
CTTTTAAAATTTGATATTTTAGAAATTTCACTTTGTTTTGCAATTATCATATTTTCAATATTTTCATTTTTAGTATTTTGATATGTACTTTCATTTATTTGTTTTACAAATTCTTCTGTATCAATTAATAAATCAATATGGAAATTAATAGCTTTCAAAACTGCTTTTTGCAAGTTCTCCACTTTAATAGAATGTTTTGTACAAAGATTATTTGATTTTTTCTGTATGTACTACAGATATAATATTCATATTTGCTTCCACTTTTATTGGTACTACTTTTTTTATTCATTGCTCTTTTGCAATCTGCACACTTTAAAAAACCTGCCCATACCGATAATTCCTTTGTTTTTTGGGATACCTTTGTCTCTCTTGCTTAGTTCTTGTGCCTTTTTAAAAGTCTCTTTATCAATTATTGGTTCATGGGTGTGTTCTACTCTTACCCATTCTTCTTTTGGAACTTGCTCTACTTTATGTACTTTATAGCTTTTCGTTCTTCTTTTTCCTTGAACGGTAGTGCTGGCAATACACTTCATTGTTCAAAATATTTCGTACTGTAGATGGTGTCCAATGATATTTATTATCTTGAATTCCATAGTTATTATAATTTTGCTCAAGCTCTAACTTCTTATGTCCTGTAGGATTTAAAATACCTAGATCATTTAATCTATGACAAATGGCTATCTTTCCTAATCCTTCATTTACATTCCATTCAAATATTTTTCTTATAATATCTGCAACACTTTCATCAATTATTAATTTATGCTTATCTTTTGAATCTTTGATATAGCCATAAGATGGAAACGCCCCTATGAACTCTCCTTTTTTCTTCTTCCCATTTAATGATGTTCTTATTTTAATTGATGTATCTCGTGCATATTCATCATTTATTAAGTTTTTAAATGGCACTAAAATTGTATTGGTACTTGCTACTACTGGTTCATTTGTTTTTTCAGTTGTACTATATGCTATACTTGCTGTTGGTTCTGGATTTTTAGTGATATCTTGATAAAAGTTAAATGCTCTTGCTACAAACCAATTTCCATTTGTTCTATCTGCCACTATTTTCACATATTGTACTTCCTTGGCCTCTGCTATTTCAAAATTTTGCGTATATCTTTTAGCATCTTCAATTGTATTGGCTTGTGAAGGATAAGTTATCCCTGTACGTCTAGTTAAAACTTCCCAATTCTCACCATCCATACTTCCATAAATTGTACCATCATTTATTCTTCCATTTCCACCACCTGCTGGTACAAATTCTACTGCTGACAAATAAACTGGTTTATCAAGTTTCACTACCATAAAACGCTCGGTATCTGTTCCATTCCATGCTGAGTGATATCTAGTATTATAGTTTGCATCAATTGCATTTCTAGCTACACCACCATTATTAGTAGCCTCTGTTGACACAGCATGTATACTTAAATGTGAAACAGGATATATTTTCTTGTATCTGGATCATTGTTTTGTGTAAATGTAAAGATACTTGATGCTGAACTTGCTAATCTTGTACCTGTTGCACCTTGTCTTAATTGTACTGTTTTGTTTCCTGTTAAGTCTGGTGAAGCTTCACTATAAGATGTCCAGTATCATTTTCTGTATAGCGCCACTGGGTATTTAAATTAGCTGCTATCATTCTATTTTCATTATCATTAGCATAAAGTGTAGTTGGAAGACCCTCTGATTCTAGTATATCTATTTTATATACATTTTCATCTTCATAGTTTACACCAACAATATGTAATATATATCATTTGTTGATGTGATGTTTGCTATTTGTTCTTGTGATAATTGTACTTCGTGTTTTCCACCATTTTCTCCTGTAAATACTTCATTCCATGTATTTTTTCCATCAATACTGTAGTCCCAACGTACAGTACTTCCTTTAAATCTACTTCCTAGCTTAATTTTCCCTGCATCTGCTCCATCAAATGAAAAATCTGCTAATTTTGTATCAAGTGTTCCTAATAAAGAAGATGCTAATGTTCTAGTTACTCCTAGTTGTAAGACATCTATACCTTGATAGTTTTTACCTTCTGTTAAGATACCAGTTTGTAAAATTGAAAATTTAAATTTATATAAATCACTTGTAAATTTAGGTTTTATTATTTCTGATAAATTATACATTGTAAATGGGAAACAATTTAGGTCTTCCATCATTTCTTTTGCCAAATTATAGTATTCCTCTTCTGTTTTGCTATCGGAAAGATACAATTTTACTAATCCTGCCCAAGCATCTAGATTAATGGATTGTACATTGATAGCTTCTCTATATATTTGTTCTTGTTTGGTTTTATCCTTTTTATATACATCTATTGTCATTAATAATTCTTCAGCTTTTACAAAATTATTATAATCATTTAATGCTTCTTGAGCTAATATGATGTATGGAACATTATATCCTTTTACATAGCTCCTATCATTTCCCCAGCCAGTTAGCAATCTTTCACCTTTTTCTGATCGTGTCCATCCTGATACATCATTATCGATTCCCCAGTAACCTTGCCCACTAGAGTTTCTTGTGTAATATAGCAATGCTACATGACCTAGTTGCCCAATAACTGCTGATGGTATAGCATGTACGCCACGAATACAATGACCTGATTTTGAAATACCACCACAAACTGCTCCTGTACCAAATTTATTTCTAAAGTTCATCCATATTTTATTTAATTTATAATCTTCTGTACCTCTTGTTAACTCATAATCAAATAATCCTTTATCACCAACGGCAAATAGTTCATTAAAATATTCCCTATTTACTTCAGAATGGTCTGCTGCATTACTTCCATTATCATATACTTGTAGTCTTAAATATTTTGCTCCACTTATATCAACTTTTTCAAACACAGCATCTTGTCCTGGCATAATGACTGTGTTTTGATGTTCTTCATTTTTTAAGGTTCAATGTTCGGAACCACTTTCATAAAGTCTATCACTATTAGACGTATAAATCCATACCTTAACACCATTACCTGCTGTTGATGTTTGATTAAGTCCAATATAGGTTGTTAAAGTATGATATTTTTCGCTATATTCACTTATGTCATAATATATATTGGCATTGGCATGTGCAAATAATCCATGATCAAATGTATAATAAGAACCTTCCCTTTTAACAGATAATTTGTTTCCATTATAATCTTGATTTATTTTTACTGAGCCATAATATCCTACATTTGATTTTACAATTGGTAATTTTTCTGTGTCTGTTAAACGAATATATTGCCCTTCATTAGAATCTGTTTCATTTTTTTCATCTGCACTTGCAAAAGAATTTGATATCATTCCTTTTTTTGTTACTTTTGTTATCTCTTTTCCTGCATATACTCCTGTAAAAATATATGGTAAACATATTAAAAGTAATAATAATAAAGTTATTTCTATTGAAAATCTTTTTATTTATATATTTTTTACATCTCTTTTATTATAACATATTTTTACAAATATGTAAATCAATTTCTTTTCTCTACTATATTCATTGTTACAGTTCAATAAATACATAAATAATACATAAATAATACTTAAATATTTATAAAAATTCAAATGTAACTAAAAATGAACCCAACTATTGAATTCTTATTTCAATCAATTAGGTTCATCTTTTTCTATTGTCCCATTTTTTTATTAAATAATTTCATTTTAATAAAAAATACTACTGCAATAATTATAATTGCTATAACAAGAATTCCTAAGACTTTAGTATTATCTCCTGCCTTTGGTAAAGATTGACTTTTTGTTATATTTTTATTATTTGTATTTTTATTGCTATTCGTATTTCCTCCTAATGTTGAATTACTTGGTTTATCATCTGGATTTGGTGTTGGATTGACAGTTGGTTCATCTGGAACAGGATTAGAAGTTCCTCCTGTTACTGTAATATTTTGATAAGCTTGTGCAATTTTTATTGGTTGTGTTCCATCTGCTACACTAATATCTTTCATTCCTACTATTAAATTTTGTTTACTGCTTTCTTTTACTTTAAAAGTTATTGTAAAAATTGTTTCAGCATTTTTACCTAATCCACTTCTAGTAATAGCTATTTTTCCATTTGCTACATTATAAGAAGCTCCTTCAGTTGGTGTTTCCCAGCCGTTTTTTCCTTCCATTTTTACTAATTCTAAACTATCTTTATCATATTCTAGTGTTCCACCCATTGAGATAATTCCTCTTTCTGATTGAATATTTGATACATTTACATTGACTGTAAATTCTTCGTTCTTTTTAATTTCTGTTTTACTAGCTTGAACACCTATATTACAACTAAGTGCTGCATACACATTTCCCATTATACAAATTGTTACAATTGCTATTAAAGTAAATATTAATGTTTTTTCATAATTGTTTCCCTCCATTTTTTATTTTACTCAATCTTTTTACATTCTATACTTTCATTATACTGTGTTTCTTGCATTATGTATGTTTTTTTGTGAATTTCACAATTTTATTGTTACAGTTCACT